>NZ_JAQMUE010000081.1 GCF_028330985.1 Roseofilum reptotaenium CS-1145
CTGGGCCCTCTTTTGCTTGATGGTAGGCTACGCCCAGGGACTCTCTACTCTGGTGGGGGACTATCTTAAGGAGTCGGGGCATTGCTTTGCTTGGACACTCTTCATTTATATCGTAACTTATTCATCGGACTTGATATCACCGATTGAGAGTTATGCTAACAACTACCAAATTCCCCTAAGTCTTACGGGGCAAGTATTCTCGTTTATCAACAGATTCTTGATACTGAAAACCTTGCTCCGTAAGACTTTCAGTATAAGTGAACTTCAAATTAGCATAATATGTCCTGAAGAACCCAGAAGTGCTATAACTGATGTAACACTAATCTCTGAATAATTTGCGTTACTTCCGTTGCCATCCGAGCATCCAATTCTACAGCTTCACGATCGCCATCTCCTAAATCCTTCCCGGCGCGTAACGTCATCGTCAAAGACTTCAATTGACCTCGGTATTCAAATTGTACAAAACAGCTATACGTCAGTTCCGTACGATCGCGGTAAGAACTGCGCCCAAATCCCATTTTAGAGAGAATCACTGGATTCTGAATCTGTATGCCTAATTTGGCGATCGCCACATCCACATAACGGGCACAATCTCGTCCTAAACAAGGCACTAATAGGGCAAGCTGAGAATCCCCCAATCCAGGGATACGAGCGGATGAAGATAAATGATGATGCCAACCCACCATCGATAAAATTCGGGTGAGAACATAAGCTGGGATTGAATTTTCTCCAGGTTGAGTTGCACGAGATTTCACTTCATCCGCAGCCGAGAGCAAGACTTCCCCATTGCGAGTAATTTTTGGCTGGGCAGTAAAGGGTTCTTCTCCATATAATCCTTGAAAATCCAAACCCTCTTGTCCACTGAGTTCTTTCACCCAAGTTTCCAGATCGGCATAGGTTTGGAAACACTTAAATGCCGCTGCGATCGCATTAGAACTGCCGCAGGTTTCAGCATAGTTCACTAGATCGTTAATCGCACCCACCAAGGGATACACCGTCTCTGAATCTCCAATTTGTGCCCCTTCCAACTCTCCTGTTATCTGAGTTAGGGCATTAATCACCTGCAAAAACTTGGTTGCACTCCAAAACTCCACTTTCTCTAGCGCATTCCTCCCCAACCATTGGGCTTTAAATGCACCACCTGCCGATCCACCAATACAAATGCAAGCATTCTTAATATCCGGGTGCAGAAAATCTAAGCGTCTCTCATTAATTTTAGGTCTTTCCTTAAGTGGAGAATAATTTTTACACCCAGCATAGTATAAACTAGGGCATTGTTTCAGGCGATCGCCATAGCTTGAAACATCGCTCCGATAGGGAGAGCGCTCGATGGTGCGATCGAGAAATGCCATTTTCCAACTGTTATATCCCGCTTCCTCCTGAAAAAATTCAGCGTAGAGGCGATCGGGAGAAACCGATAGAGGTAGAGAGTTACGAGTCAAAAATGGCATAAACACACCCAAAATCTAGTCAAAACAGATCTGACTTTCATCATACCTGAAATTTCCTCCGGTTCGATCGATTCCACCTTCAGGATTATTTTTTTGAAAATTCAACACTTTTGATTTGGATTGAGGGATATCAGAGAATTACTTGAATAAATGGCCAGAGCGATCCAAATCAAACTAAAAGAGATCAAGTGAGTTCGAGTAAAGGGTTCTTGATAGAGAAACACCGCTAAAATTAATTGAATCGTTGGTTCGATATATTGCAGAAATCCCAAGGTTGAGAGGTTTATTCGTTTCACTGCTAGGTTAAACCAGAGTAAAGGTAAAGGAGCCACTAACCCACAACTAAATAATAGGAAGGTCAGGGGTAAACTGAGTCCAAAGTTACCCGAGCCGGTTTTTGCCCAATGCATGACTAGAGCGAGAGCAATGGGAGCTATCAGTAGGCTTTCAACAGCTAATCCAGGTATGGGTTGGATCGTAGAAAGTTTACGGACGAGACCGTATAATCCGAAGGAAAGGGCTAGACCAATGGCAATCCATGGGATTTGGCCTTGTTCCCAAATCAGATATCCCACGCCTATCATCACTAGGATAACGGCAATCCATTGGCCAATATTAAGCTTCTCTCGCAAAAACACAAAGCCAAGGAAAATACTGAACAGAGGATTAATGAAATAGCCTAAACTCGCTTCTAAAACACGATCGCTATTGACCCCATAGATATAAATGCCCCCATTGAGGGAGGTTAAGCCCGCTGTAGCCAGTAGAATAGCTAATGTTTTCGGCGATCGCCACAACCGCTTCACCTCAGTGAGTTGTTGCTGCATGGCTGACACGACCAATAGCAGCAGAGAAGACCAAATCATCCGATGACAGATGATTTCCATCTCTGGCAGCGCCTCAAAGAGCTTCCAATATAGGGGAATAAGCCCCCAAGTGCCATAGGCTAAAACAGCATAGAAAATGCCGATATTCAACTTGATTAAGACCCTTTGCATTTAAGTTTCAGTCAACACCTCTTCAAAATCGAAATCGGGAGCTGCTAACACATACACTAATGTGGGTAGATTCGCCGTTTTATCATGCAAGGTTTCATAATATTGGGGGTATTGGTGGGCTGGAATTAAATCCGGTTTAGCCAGTCCCAAGAAAATTAAATCGGCATTTTGGGAACTTTCGTGCAGAATATCTTCAAATAAACGTCCTTGGGAAACAATCACTTCGGCGATCGCCCCCAAACGCAATTGACCGATAAATTGTTCCAAATTTAACCGTGCTGATTCCGCCGCCGCTTCATCGGTAACGATAATTTTGACAAAAATTTGTGCCTGATGCCAATCGATATCAGTGCGCAGCAGATAAGCCAATAACAGCATTAACCCCCCATTGGCTTGCATTCCTCGCCACCAAATATCAATCCTGCGGTGCTTCCCAAACCCTCGCTCTGGGTTTTCCCGAAACACCAGGATACTCCGTTTGGCTTGGTGTAATTGGGCAATCATCTCACAATATTGATCTCGTCGTTGAGGGGATTCACTATCCCCCAACAACACCGTATTCGGAACCAAAGGCCCTAACCCATAGCTTTCCACCAAGCGTACCGCCCCTTCAAAAGGATCGGGGGCTGTAATCACTCGTACCAATGCTTGCACGCCTCGTTTTTCCACATATTCGCGGATCATCACTTGCAATTCTGCCTGCTGAGACAGATCCCGCGAACCTTCTGGAAGCACACTAGAAATGGTAATTAATCCTCGGTTATGGGTGAGAGCATCAGCAATCTCAATCAGAGGCCAGCGCTTGCGCGGAATACCCGATAGCACCAATAAATGGGGCCGCCAATTTTTCGGGTCTTCAGCATGATCGAGTTGGAGCAGTCCCTCCCGGAGAATAGCCATCCAAATCCCTCGCCGAGTATCTCCCCAAGTGGCTTCAAGTTCCTGTCGTTGCAACCAAATGAAAATCGCCAGAACGATAATGGCGGCAACCACAGTAGCCATGGCATCAATTAAGAACATGACCGCTAAACAGCCGATCGCCCCTAAAATGGACAGATACCAGGGCACTTTAAAGGCAGGGCGATAGGAGGGACTTTGTAAAAAGCCTTCTATACCTGCGGCAACATTGAGAACCATATAAGTGGTAAGGAAAAACATGGTCAGAATGGGAGCAATCAGATCCAGTTCTCCCAAAGAGACCAAGGCAACTGCCACACCTAACGTAACAATTGTCCCGATACGCGGTTCATCCTCTCGACCGCTTCCGCTTCCCAAAAAGCTCAACCAGTCTGGAAGAACTCCATCTCTGGCTAAGGCTTGTAATACCCTAGGGGCCCCTAAAATACTTCCCAAGGCACTTGATAGGGTGGCTCCCCAAACCCCCAATAAGATCGCCGGCCCCCACCAGGACATCTGTTGCATAATCAGAGGCTCGGCAATCAAACTGCCCGCATCCGATCGCATGGCCAGAATTACCGGCAAAATCATATAGATCACATATCCCGTGCCTACCGCTGCTAGAGTGCCATCAGGGATCGAGCGTATTGGGTTTTTCAAGTCTCCTGACATGCTCACCCCAGACATGATTCCAGTAACTGCAGGAAAGAAGACGGCAAACTCTGCCCAAAAGGATGTGCTATTTTCTGGGGGCGATCCCACCCATCCCATCGGGGTAACATCAGGAAGAGCTGAACCCCAGGCAAAAGAAGTGAGTGATAATAGGATTGCCCCCATAATAAAATACTGAGCTTTAATGGCAACACTGGCGGAAGTGAGGGCGACAATTCCTACCAAAATTGTCGTGATAATGCCCACATAGAGCTGGTTAAGAGCGGGAAAGGTTGCGGCGACACTTTCGGCAAAACCGATGGTATAGAGGGCTATAGAAAGGCTTTGAGCAAAATATAAGGGAATACCGACAGCTCCTCCGGTTTCAATGCCCAAGGAGCGACTAATCATATAGTATGCACCGCCTGTGCGAACAACGCGATCGGTGGCAATGGCAGAGATCGATAGGGCTGTGAGGAAGGTAATAGCAGTAGAGAGGGTAACGATCGCCAATGTGGGAATCAGTCCCACACTACCCACTACCCGTCCAAACCGCAAATACATGATCACCCCTAGGATGGTTAAGATCGAAGGGGTATAGACTCCACCAAAGGTTCCTAAGCCCGTTTTTACTGGCTCGTCTGATGCAGATATTTGGGATACTTCAGCACTTGAGCTGTTTTTTTTCATAAAGGGAATAGGGAATAGGGAATAGGAAATAGGGAACAGCCAATCTCTGCGTCTCCCCATCCCCCCATCTTACCGATCTCCGCGTCCTGGCCATTAATTCGTCGATTCTAAAATCCGGTCTTGGGGGAGGAAGGAGCGATCGCGAGAAATGGCTGCTACCGGTTCAGTGAGGGTAAACTCACCACTATCAATCCAGTTTTTCAGGGCGATCGCCACTTGGCGAGCTCGGTAGAGGCTGGCTAAGGGAGCGGTACGCACGGGGGTTCCTTCGATGGTAATTTTACCACTTTTGAGTTGGGCATAACTAACCAAGCCAAACGTGGGGCGGTTGCGTCGGGGAATGGAAAAATCAACAATGGGAGCCACCAGATCTTTATCCTGCACAGCACAGCATTGTACGACTTCTTCATTCAGAACAGGTAGGGGAACGCCTACCCCTAACATCAAGGAAGGGCCATAGTTTTTAAAGTAACAGCCTCTCACCCATTCTCGGCTCATTTGTTTCGCATCTCCAACGAGGGCAAGGGTGGCAGCCGGGCCGATGGGGGTACGATTAGGAAGACGCTTTTGTAGGGGAAAGTGTTGGGTTCCCTCCCAGGTAATATAACCGATCGCCCCGCCGATAAAAATCCGTGTCCCAATGCCAATCCAGCTTAAGTCAGGGTCATTGAACAGGGGAGAAAGGGCCCCAGCATTGGCGTATACCGCGTTACCGAGGCGGGGCAGCAGGGGCCCTAGGTAGGTATAGAGGGGGCGATCGCCACCATTGACTCCAACAATAAAGTTCTGGTATAAATTGCGAGGATTATAGAGATAAAACTGGTTAATGCTCTCTTTACTAATATTGGTCTCAAAGGATTCTCTGGGGTAGCAATCTGTACTTTGACCCAGGGCCCGTAGATGTAAGGATTTGCCCGCAATCAAGTCTTCAATTGCCTGGCCTCCCCCCCGATCTTTGAGGGTTTCGCCTTCTCGTGTTTCTGCGATCTGCGTGGCTCCTAAATAAAGATCTACGGCTCCAAACCCAGAGTAGGCAGGGACTCCATCAATCCAGCATTGACGGATTTTGATCGGTGGATCGGTTTGCCCGAGGTTGAGCATTGCTCCGGAAGATTCCATGGGTTCAAAGGTTCCCGTGGCGATCACATCGACCTGTTTGGCGACTTCAGAAACCGTGCTTTCAGCAACTCTAGCTTTCAGTTCTTCTACGGTAACCACCACGGCTTCTTGGCGGCGAATTTTATGATTGATTTCAGCAACGGTACGCATGGGTTAAGAGATATCCAGAGTAACGATCGAGGGTGGATACTGGGTCGATAGGGGAGGTGCAGGAACCATTCCCCCTCGAAAATCAAGCAGTTGTACTAGAATCAGATAGGCGATCGCCAAAAGTAACGAAATGGCTCCGGTCAAAATAGCCACAAATTTAGAGCGGTTCATGGTGAGAGAGTAAGGTTTATAGAGTTGGAGTGGGTTTCTGCTAGATGGACAGGGAAGTCCAATATCTAGGAAACCCAAGAATTATAGCGCTTCGTACGGGTAATGGGTAATGGGGATGGGGCGATCGCTATTTTAACTTTACTGCTATCTGGCTCATGACGATCGCTCATTGCAAAGGTCGCGCCAAAGGCAAATATCATGTTTTAGTTTTCTCATAGCAATAGCAGCAACTCTCTCCAATTACCAGGGCGTACCAATCATGGTGAACGCAGCCCAATAATAAGGATGGGAAAAAGATACACTTCCCTGAGCCAAATCCTTCGGCAAGGTAATCCCCCCTTGTCCTCTTGTTCCCCGCAACTGTCGCCCATCCAAACTCACTTCACCTTGCAACATCGCCAACTGCACTCGACGCAGCGCCTCAGCACGAGTCGGTGCAGATTCTAGCTGGTCATAAAACTTACTCATTAGAGCCAACGTCCCCAAATCACTACTATACCAAAGACTGGCCAAAGCCGACTTCGCTCCAGACATCACGGCCAGCCCTGCAAACCCCAACTCCGCGTCCTGACTTCCTAAGGCCGTTCGACAAGCGCTCAATGTCAACAATTCCACACGAGGATCGCCCCAGTCTAAGTCTCTCATATCCGGTAGTTGTATCTGCGACTCCCATAGCTGAATAAATGAATTATCTGAAGCGCCATCTTGGAAATCCGCATGAGTTGCCAAATGAACAATCGGAAATTGTCCCGTCTGATGTTCTGCCTTTAAATTCTCCAACGTAAACTCTTGATTGAGAAAAGCATCTTCTCCTCCAATCTCCTGCAACTCTACGGGAACTGCGGGTAAAGGAGGCATCTCAGAAAACTCCGAAGCCCCCATTGCCAAAACCTCTGCCCCCTGCAAATTCCGATACTCTGGCAGCGTCAAACTAAAACTAGGCACCAAACCCAAGCTATACTTCTCGATTAAAAAATCTTCCCCATCATGCAAAACCGCCATAGGTAGAGACCTGAGTCCTGCATCTGGAATCATCACCAGCGTATCAATTCCTTGCTCTTCTAACGTCGATTCGAGTGGCTCAATCAGCAATTCATGTAACTTCTGTGCTGGACTTAAATAACTTGTTGTTCGCAACTTAAACTGATTGGTCACTTCCTGACGCAACTCATTGACGAGCGCCATCACCTGTTCCCGTTTTACCTCCGGAAAATCGACGTGAATGGGGTTCTCGTTGGCTGTAACTAAAATCAACTGTAATGCATCTTCCGGATGGGGCAGACAAGCAGGGGATTGCTCGACACCTTCTGCCTCCACAGCCGTGGGAACTGGACAAACCAGTGCCGCATTCTCGCGCAACTGCCGACGACCAAATGCCACATAAATCAACCCCGTTTTCACTGAGATCTCTTGACGGGCTTCCTCTAACCCATTCTGAATTTCCCGCAACTGCAAAATCCGGGTATTATCCTCTAAGCCCAAATATATTTCATATTCACGGGTAAATTGATCTTCTAAAGCAGCGATCGCCCGATCTAAGCTGACTTGATCGGCAGAAATGGCGATCGCCTGCCCCCTATTCTCCCGTCCCAGTAACACCGCATTGACTGAATTCCCCACACCATTATCACTATTCTCTGAACTTCCCTCCTCAAAGCCTACTACTGGCAACTGGGGTATAGAAGGAGTCTGAGCGCTACCCCCACTCCCATCATTACCATTGCCACTACCATTGCCACTACCATTGCCACTCTCTCCACTGTCTCCATCAGAAGTAGAGGGAGCAGGCGTAGGAAACTCTGAAATAGAAGGACGCTCTGTCGGAATCAAAGGATTAGGAACCGTTGGAGGGGATACAGGAGAGATCGGTACACTTGGCTCAACAGTTGGCTCTCCAACGGGATTATTAATTGGCTCAACTGTTGTTGGAGGGGTAACCGTTGTCGGTGTTGTGCCATCATCAGTCACAACCTGTATAGTTCCCAACGTAAAGGAATCGGGCAATTCTCGATTCGATAGGGTAAACGTTCCCGTTGTAATCACTCCTTGAGTCCCATTGACTCCACCATTGCCTATCACAAAGGGTTGTCTCGGTGCATTCAACGTACCTCCCTGATGGCGAATTTCAATCGTTCCCCCACCCAATCCCCCTGCGGTGGAAATACTGGCGTTCTGGCCATTTTGGTCAACAAACGTTCCCGTTGCCTGGAAAAATGACCCTGTAGACTCCGTAAACACATTGCCCCCAGTTCCTGCTGTGCCCCCCTGAGCATTAATAAAGCCAACTTGCACATTACCAATGGGGTCAAGAAATACAGAACCTCCATCTCCCGTAGTCGCGCTCGAATCAATATTACCGGTGGTAATTGAGACTTGTGCTTGGACATTAATACCACCTCCTGCCGTGTCTCCAGTAGCAGTCAGATTACCGGTTGTAATGCTACCTGTAGAACTCGTTAGAGAAAGATTAGCGCCACTTCCAGTAGCTGATGTGTCCAGATTTCCGGTTTGAATATTCCCTTGAGTACTGGTTAAACTGAGAGCTTGGCCCCTGGTGCGGATGTCTTCTGTCGTCAAATCATTAACAGTGGTAACCGATACATCACTCTCACCAGTAGTAATGTTGCCTTGAACACTCAAGCTATTCAAAGGGTCAGTTTCACCAATATTACCATTGAGGGCGGTCGCGCCCGTGCCTAATTCTAAGGTTAATGCAGCATTGCCCTCAATTCCCCTGTCAATCCTGAGGTTACCCTCTCCTGTTCCTGTACTCAGCAGCACATCTGCACCCAGATTGACTGCACCACTGAGGTTGATATCATTATTGGCAGTGGTAATATCTGCATTCAAGTTGATTTGAGCCGCATTCAAGGTAATCGAGGCGTTATCGTTCCCTGTCAGTGTGCCATTGATGGTTTGACTTGCTCCAGTCAGAAGGGTAACAGGGTCTTGAAACGTTAAACTCCCCTCAGTCACTACTGTTCCAGATAACGTATTGCGTCCAACGGCGATCGCCTGAAATCCATCTTGCCAATTTTGAATATCTTCACTGCTTATTTCTAACGTATTGGAGTCATTCGTATCTGTTCCTCCCAGTCGAATATTTTGGCTCTCTGTAAAGGGTTCTAGGGTTAAATTTCCAGTTCCAGCTAGGGAACCGTCAAAACTCATATCATCCGCCATCAAAGTAAGGTCACCGAGGGGAACAGAATTACCGACTGCACCAAAAAATCTTAGACTTCCTGTACCCGTTTGTACAGTCAAATTTTGCGCTCCTACTGTTGTCCCATTAACCGTATTATCAAAAGTCAGATTACTATTATTCGTGCGCAAAGTAACGTTACTTCCTAAAATAACGGAATCGTTATAAGCCTGCTCTCCTGTAGTACTAATCTCTCCATTAATCCGAGTGGTTCCCCCTGCATTAGTCCTGATTTGAGTGGCGTTAACCGTATCATTAATTTCAGTCAAACCTGTACTATCAAGAATGAAGTTAGCCAAGGGATTTTTGCTGCCAATATCACCATTAAAGGTGATATTCCCTGTCCCTGCATCTAACTTTAAATCTTGGGTAAAATCTTGGCTTCCCTCAATAGTCTGCTCAAAGGTGATATCTCCATTATCACTCTCTAAAGTCAGGTTATTATTCACTTGTACCGAACCGTTATAGGTTTGCACTCCAGTAGTCATTACATTGCCATTCAGGATAGTATTTCCATTCAGGGTTAAACTATTTAAGGGGTTCATACGCCTACCAACCGTAGCAGAAAAAGTAATATTGTCGCTATTGGCTGTTAAATCGTGAGTGCCCTCAATAGTATTGTTTAAATTAATCGATTCTCCATTACTTTCTAAGGTAATATCATTGACTAAAGTCAAAGGTGGATCGATCGCTATATCTCCATTAGAAGTCAAATTAGCGCCTAAATTGAGGCGCTGACTCCCTTGAATATTTAATTGGCCGGCGCTTTGAATACCACTAATCCCTAAAACTGTACTCACGGTATTTAGAGGTGGAGCAATTAAGATATCGCCAGTATCAAGAAAGATATCGCCAGAACGACTAATTGCAGCAAATTCACTGCCTTTAATATACAGGGGGTCAGTTGCTGTACCAATGGCGTTGGCATCTAAAAGAACGTTCCCATCAAAGATCGCTGAATTAACAGGGGAGCGATCTAAGATATTTCCCGTGGCAATAAATTGACCGGTTTGATTGGGACTTAAAGTTAAGGTGTTGAAAAATTCTAGAGTTTCTCCTTTGAGAACAAGCGTATATTGTCGAGCAGGAGCAGAATTGCTGCTATTGTTGAGATCTAAGGCTGCAATACTAATCGTGCCGGTATTTTCAATGGTGACCGTTCCTGAACTCTCAATCTGTTGGGCAATTTCTACTTCATTCAAACTAAACTGTCCGGGAATATCTGGACCGAGAAAAATAGTAGCATTTTGATTTTGAGGTCGGATCAGTAAATCACCTGTGCCGGAAATTTTATTGTTAATAGAGGGTAAATCAGAAATAAGGCTGATGTTACCGGTGCCAGAACTAATAGGAGCTTGAACATTTAAGGCAACCAGATCTGTAGTAGCTGCCTCAATATTAATATCTCCTCCTCCAGAGTCAATACCCACTTCAATGTTGATTCCATTTCCCGATCCTACGCTGGTTCCTGTGAGATTAATTTCTCCACCACCAGAGTTGAGAGATGCCGTTAGACTAATACCATTACCACTACTTTCTCCAGTCATGTTAATATCACCACCTTGCGTGGTAATGGGCGCATTGACAGTGACGGATCGGCTCTGACCTTGGAAGTTTAAATTAAGGGAGTCCGGAGTAGTGAGATTACTGTCAAAAATTGGCCGATTGATAAATATTCCACCTTCTGCATTTAAGGTTAAGGAACTATTGCCAATGTCATCAAAATCCAAGTCAGTGGATAAGGTGATATCACCCTGTTGACTGCCTCCAATTCCTGTGGTAATTTCAACGTTTGAGCTGTTTTTTAAGGCATCTCTAACTAAGTCAACTCCTAATTGTGCGGTATCTCCTGTGGCGGAAAAGGGATTGCTGCTGTTAATCTCGATATTGCCCGCTCCTGCAACAATCTCCACATTATAGGGATCGATTAACCAGGTTCCGCCCTCTCCAAAGGGGGCGGAAGTATCTGGGGTTTGGGTAATGTCTAAATATTGTAGTCCACTGGTTTCAATGAAACCTCCGTTGCCGGACAGTTGCCCCCCTCTGGCGCTTAAGGTTCCATATATTCTGGCGGTTTCTTCGGCAAAGGCTATGATGTCCCCACCATTTCCTGCTTCTAAGGCATCTGCGGAGATAATAGAATTTGGGTTGATAAAGGTGCGCGATGCATTGGGTAAAATGCCTTGTCCTTGTCTATCTCCACCGATAAAAATTCTGCCCCCTCCGTTGCTTCCAGAGGCGTTTATGTTGGCATCAATAACGCCTATTTGTTCTCCTAAGAGATGGATTTCTCCACCTTGCTTGGCAAAAACATCTAGGTTCCCTGATGTGATGTTGAGTCCACTTTGGGAGGGTAAATTTATGTTACTTCTGGTTAATTCAACCTGTCCGTTTTGA
The DNA here is from genome assembly GCF_028330985.1 of Roseofilum reptotaenium CS-1145. Classification (NCBI taxonomy): domain Bacteria; kingdom Bacillati; phylum Cyanobacteriota; class Cyanophyceae; order Desertifilales; family Desertifilaceae; genus Roseofilum; species Roseofilum reptotaenium. The sequence continues at coordinate 11,727 of NZ_JAQMUE010000081.1, forward strand.
TTGACTTTAATTTGGCTGGCATGACTGAGAAAACCACCGGTAATTAATTCGGGTAATGAAGAAGGTTGGATGTTTCTTTCTTCGGTTGTGGGAGTTTCGGATAAAGGCAGATCTAGGGTGAGTAAATGACCGTGTTGGGAAATGCGGACAACTTGTTGACCGGGAATGGCGGCAATGGTAATTTTTCCTCCAGGTGCTTCTAGGGTTCCGAGGTTAATGACGGTTCCACCTAAGAGGGTGAGTTGTTGTTGAGAATTAAGGGTTAACTTTCCTTCGTTGATAATTACGCCGGGATTATGGTAGGGAAATTGAAATTCACTGGGTGTACCGATTAAGTCAGCGTAGTTATTCTCTCCTTGATGATTAAACCAGGTATCTCTGCCGAATCCGATCGCCGTGGCAGTCGTCGCAGTGAAGTCTGCGGGGACGTTGAGCTGGGCATTCGGACCGAAAATGATGCCCGCAGGGTTCATCAGGTAGAGGTTAGCATTAGTGCCAACGACTTGTAGGAGTCCGTTAATTAGGGAGGCTTCACCCCCAACCACACGACCGAGAATATTTTGAATGTGGGGCCTAGCGATGAAGTTGGCGACTTCTCCAGGGTTTAAACCGAGTTGTTGAAAACTGTGGAAAAGATTGGAACCCGCTTGAGTTCCACCTGTAATGTTATATTGATTGCCGATCGCATTAACTTGGGTTCCGGTTTCGTCTCCTGCTGGGGCGATCGAGGTTTGAGCATAGGTCGGTAATGCACAGGACAGGCAGACACAGAGGGAAGCAATGGATTTCCACATGATGAGGTTAGCCTAAGAGTATAGCTCTTCCCCATGATAGCTCTGGGATTTTTGAATCTCTGAAGTTTATCCGGTTTTCCCTATTCTCTATTCTTTTATTCCCTATTCCCCATTCCCTGCTCATAGATTAAGATGAACGAGGATCGGCCACAATTGACCGGATTAGAGTATCCTGAATACCCAAAGATGCTGACCGAACTCTTGAGATAGCCTGTATTCCTCCCTTGTCTACACTCTTGCCACCCGAGCAAATGAGCGCTGTGCCAATTCCCCAACCTTCCCCCCAACCCACCGGCAATTCAACTCCCCAATTGCCCACCAGCACCCCCAAACCTGTGAGTGAGGATCAAACCCCAGTCCATGCTCTGAAGGAATTGGTGGCCCGTCTGAGGCGAGAGCAAAATAAAATTCAAGATCTGTTAATGTCTTTGGGGTTTGCCCTGCGCAGTTTTAACAACCTCAATCAATTTCTAGAGTTAATTCCCTTGATGGCAGCACGGGTAACGGATGCAGATGGGGGCGCTTTGGTTTTATTTCAAGCCAATGGCAAATTGAAACTTGAACAAATGCATTGTCATGACTCCCATCAATGTCAAGATATTCGCCAAGCCCTAGAAACGGTTAATACTCAACTGAGTGGTCGCCATGGCAGATCGCTGAATATGGAAGAGATGACGGTTTTGCTCGATCGCGAAGTGAATCATTATCTCGGTTCCCATACCCAATTATTTGGTACAGCCGTAATTGTGCGCAAAACGGAACGGGGGAGATTATATGTATTTAGTCGCAACTCTGACTATACCTGGACGGAAACTCGCGAGAAATTACTGCGTTTAATCGCCGATCAAACGGCCGTGGCGATTGAAAATGATGAGCTGTCGGCAGAGCTACGCAAAAAAGAACGACTGGATCGGGAATTAGAAATTGGTGCAGAAATCCAAAATCAACTCTTACCCCATACCTATCCCCAAATTGAAGGACTTAAACTGGCCGCTCGCTGTCAAAATGCTAACCGAGTTGGAGGAGATTACTATGATTTTATCTCCATCCATCCCCCAGAATGGTTAAAACGTTCTGGCACTCAGGCTCAACCGTCGAGGCGCTGGTGTATTACGGTAGGGGATGTCATGGGAAAAGGGGTTCCGGCTGGTTTAATCATGACGATGTTGCGGGGAATGCTGAGGGCGGAAGTACTCAATGGGCATTCTCCTTCGCGAATCCTTCAACATCTCAATCATGCGATGTACCAGGATTTAGACCAAGCGAACCGCTTTGTGACCCTGTTTTATTCTGAGTACGATCCTTCGACCCAGGTTTTATCTTATAGCAATGCGGCCCATAATCCGCCTTTGCTCTGGCAAGCCTCGAATCAGTTGATCCAACGTTTAGATACGATGGGGATGCTGATTGGTTTGGATCTCAACTCAGAATATGAAGATGCACAATCTCAACTGTATCCAGGGGACATTATTCTCTACTATACAGATGGGTTTACAGATGCATCCAATCGTAAGGGCGATCGCTTTGATGAAGAAAACCTGATTGAAGCCTTCCAATTGGCCTGTCAGCATTACGCCAATCCCCAAGCTATTCTAGATTACCTGTTCGATCGGGTGAATGAGTTTATGGGGCCGGGGAATGACCATCGAGATGATATGACCCTTGTGGTGATGCAAGTTGACCCTCATAGATAATCAGTGGTTCATTAGAAAGGTGAGTTATGACTTTAGGTTCTAAGTTTAGTCTGTATGGTGTTGGTGGTTTCTTCAGTGTTGTTTTAGCTCAACAGACTGATGCCGATCTGATGGCAAATGTCAAGACGGCTTTTGCTAATTTTATTGAAAGTGGACAGGTTTGGGCGTTTATCTTAGGGATTATTTTGGGCTATATCATTCGCCAAATTACTACCTATGGTGGTTAGGGTTCGTTAACGAGGAAACACGACTATGACTGAGAAAAAAACCTGGAGCGATCGCTTTGAGAGTGCTTTACATCCGGCGATCGCCCGTTTTAATGCGAGTATCGGATTTGATATTGAGCTAATTGAATATGATATCGCCGGTTCCATCGCTCACGCCCAAATGTTGGCCCACACGGGGATTATTTCTGCATCGGAAGGGGAGCAACTGGTGGAAGGTTTGCAACAGGTTTTGCAGGAGTATCAACGGGGAGAATTTCAACCGACTGTTGATGCGGAAGATGTGCATTTTGCGGTGGAACGACGGCTAACAGAAATTACGGGAGATGTAGGCAAGAAACTGCATACCGCTCGCAGCCGCAATGACCAAGTGGGAACAGATACGCGGCTCTATCTGCGCGATCGAATTGGTAAAATTAAAACGCAATTACGGGAATTTCAGCGGGTTTTAATTGATTTAGCCGAGCAGAATATTGAGACTCTCATCCCCGGTTATACCCATCTACAACGGGCCCAACCCTTGAGTTTAGCTCACCATTTGTTAGCTTATGTGGAAATGAGCCAACGGGACTGGGAGCGGTTAACGGATGTGGCGAAACGGGTGAATATCTCTCCCTTGGGTTCTGGAGCGTTAGCGGGAACCACGTTTCCTATCGATCGCCACTATAGCGCTAAGTTATTGGGATTTGAGCGCGTGTATAACAATAGTTTAGATGGAGTGAGCGATCGCGATTTTGCCATTGAATTTGCCTGTAGCGCCAGCTTAATTATGGTGCATTTATCCCGGTTAGCGGAAGAGGTCATTCTCTGGTCTTCCGAAGAATTTCGCTTCGTCACCCTCAAAGATAGCTGCGCCACCGGTTCGAGCATTATGCCCCAAAAGAAAAACCCCGATGTTCCCGAACTGGTGCGGGGTAAAACCGGACGCGTCTTTGGTCATCTACAAGGGTTACTGGTGTTAATGAAGGGGTTGCCCTTAGCCTATAATAAAGACTTACAGGATGACAAAGAAGCCCTCTTTGATACCGTCAAAACCGTGCAAGCTTGCCTAGAAGCAATGACCATTTTAATGGCAGAAGGCTTAGAATTCCGTCCTTCCCGTCTCCAAGAAGCTGTTGAGTCTGACTTCTCTAATGCCACCGATGTAGCGGATTATCTGGCAGCTAAGGGGGTTCCCTTCCGAGAAGCTTATAACTTAGTGGGGAAAGTCGTGAAAACCAGTCTAGGGGCTGGAAAACTACTCAAAGACCTGAGTTTAGACGAATGGAAAGCCTTACATGAAGCCTTTGAAGCCGATATTTATGAGGCGATCTCTCCCCGTCAAGTCGTAGCCGCCCGCAATAGCTATGGGGGGACAGGGTTTGAACAGGTTCAGCAAGCCCTAGATATGGCTCGGTCTCGCTTAAACTCCGATACTTAGACCATTTCTTTTCAGGATTGCTAGTTATCCGGATCGAGGTTAATCCTTAATAGACAAGGGGCTAGAGGCCCCTTGTTCAATGCATCTTCAAATAGAAATGGTATCAGCTCCCATCAGAGGTTGCTTCAACTTCATTCTCTTCCTTTTCCTTCTCCTCTTTCTCATTTTGGAGACTATCCATCGGAGAACGTCTGCTGGTATAGCCCCGATGAGTCCGTTTACGGAACTTACGAGCGTATGCTAGGTTTCTTTGAGCCTTTTCTTTTTTCGGATTACGGCGTTTCGCCATGTTCACCTCATTGGAAATCACTGATGGCACAGAAGAGTCATTATAAACCTTCTGTGGACACATCAGCAAGTTCCATTAGCCCTTAGATTCAAGCCTCGACGTTGACAAACGAACAGGGTAAGATGATCAAACCTCTTGTTCAGTCCCTAACAGGGCAAAGTATTGCCTGTGAAGTACACGATTAAATTTTCTCTCACCATCTCCCTATTCCCTAATTCCCTTGATTGATTTCCTATGAGCCGTCTGTGGCAAATTTTTCAAACTGTTCTTGGACTCATTTTCCGCCATCCCTTGGTAGGAACGAGTGTTGTGCCGATTCTGCCCGATGGACGTGTCGTCTTAGTGCAGCGCAAGGATGATGATTCCTGGGGCTTACCCGGAGGATTAGTCGATTGGGGAGAAACGATTGAGCAAGCAGCAGTGCGAGAAGTGGCGGAAGAAACTGGCTTAACAGTAGTGAGTATTAGGCGATTAGTCGGAGTATATTCTGCACCCGATCGCGATCCGCGCATCCATTCCGTTTGTATTATGGTGGAAGCACAAGTAGAAGGGGAGATTAGCATTCAAGATACCTTGGAAATTCAAACTGTCCAAGCTTACGACTGGTCGAATTTACCCGAAGGTAACCTTTCCCACGATCATCGCCAACAAATTGACGATTATCTCCAAGGAAAAACAACCCTCGCTTAAGGTGAAGGGGGAACTAATCCAAACTCTTGAGAGAGTGTCTATTACTTACAGCACAAAGTGCTGTTATAGAGTACACTGTTGAACCCCCAAAGCTATGTACCACAATCCTATTCCCTAGCGCAAAGCGATACATACGATATTTGATTAATTATGGCTCGATTTTTACACTTGTCGGATGTTCATTTGGGATTCGATCGCTATGATAATGCAGAGCGAACTAAGGATTTCTTCTTTGCCTTTAAGGATGCCCTAGAGAAATATGCGATCGCCGAATCGGTCGATTTTGTCATCATTGCGGGAGATTTGTTTGAACATCGCCAGATTCTCCCGGCGACCCTGAACCAGGCACAGATTGGTTTAGAATTGCTGCAAAAGGCAAATATTCCGGTTTTGGCGATCGAAGGCAATCATGATAATCTCCCCTATGGGACGCGCACCAGTTGGCTACGCTATTTAGCTGATAGTGAACTGCTTATTTTACTCGAACCCAATGCTGAACAAGCTTACGATCTGTGGACTCCGGAAACACGACAGGGAGGCTATATCGATCTGCCTTGTGATGTGAGAGTGATTGGATCTCGCTGGTATGGTGCATCCGCTCCGAAAGCTATTCTTCAGTTAGCAGACTCGATTCAACACTTGCCCGATCCTCCAACTTATCAGATCATGTTATTCCACCATGGTTTAGAAGGACAAATTTCTCGCTATTCGGGAGCGCTGAAATATGATGAGTTAAGACCTCTTAAAGAGGCTGGAATTGATTATTTAGCCTTGGGTCATATCCATAAACAGTATACGGCTGAAGGATGGATTTTTAATCCGGGTTCAACGGAAGCCAATAGTATTGCAGAGGGACAGGATCAAAACCCAAGAGGGGTATATTTAGTTGCTCTTGAGAAGGGTGAAATACAGGCACAGTTAAAGCGAGACTATTATCAACGGCCGATTGTGCGACTTAAGCTAAAAGTCAATAAGCGGCAAACACAAGAGGAAGTCGAAGAAGCAGCCGAGAAAAAAGTAAGTGAGGAAATATACAGAATAAAGGAGGCGATCGTTGAATTGCGAATTGAGGGACAATTAGGATTTAATCGGTTAGATATTAACGTCCGCAAATTACGGCAAAGATTGCATGAACAAAGTCAAGCGCTCATTTTCTTGCTCAAATATGAAGTCACCGGAACTGAGTATGAAAGTCCTTTCCCCAAAGGTGGAGAACCTCCGCAACGAGAGGAAATTGAACAACAAGTTTTTGAAGATTTACTCAGTGCCAATACTCGTTATCAGCCTCAAGCGGAACCTTTGTCAAAAGGATTAAGAGTGTTAAAACAACAAGTGTTGGACAGCGAGCATCCATCAGTTCTTTATCGGTTTGTGGAACAACTTTTGACCGATGAATGATGATTATCAAGGCGTATTCTACTGCTGATTTAAGCCTGGACTAACTCAATGGGAAGCGTGATTTCAAACGTTGTTCCTTTGCCAATTTCAGAAAAGACTTCGATTTTCCCCTGATGTTTCTCGATAATGCGATAAGAAATGGCTAAACCCAAACCCGTTCCTTTGCCAATTGGCTTGGTTGTAAAAAACGGGTTAAAGATCTTATTGCGAATTTCTTCCGGGATTCCCGGACCATTATCTTGAATCTTAACCTGAATTCTATCTGGATTGATTTTATCCGTTGAAATTGTGATCTGTTTAGGCTCGACTTCACTACTTAACAAAGCATCAATTGCATTCACGATTAAATTTAAAAATACTTGGTTGAGTTGGGATGGATAACAAGTAATATCCGGTAATTCTCCATAAGCTGTAATGATTTCAACTCCTAATTTAAGTTTGTTACCAAGAATAATCAACGTACTATCTAAACCTTCATGAAGGTTAACATCTTTTACTTCTGATTCATCTAAACGGGAAAAGTTTCTTAAAGAGGAGACGATATTTTTAATTCGGCAGGTTCCCATCCGCATGGAGTCCAAGATTTTGGAAAAATCAGATTGGATGTACTCAAAATCAATTTCTTCCATCTTTTCTGTAATTTCTGTCCTAACATCTGGATAAAGTTCCTGGTAAAGACTCAGTAAATCTAAAAAGTTATCTAGGTATTCTTGGGCATGGCTAATATTGCCATAAATAAAACTAACGGGATTATTAATTTCATGGGCTATTCCGGCAACCATTTCGCCCAAACTTGACATTTTTTCCGTTTGAATCAGTTGAGTTTGAGTGTCTTTTAAGGCATCTAATGTTTCCTTTAACTCATGAGTTCTCTCTTCAACTCTGTTTTCCAAAAAGGATTGCGCTTCTGAAAGTTCATAGAGCTGTTTTTTGACTTTTTGAATGAGTTGATTGAAGGCATTCGCTAAGATCCCAACTTCATCATTAGTCAGGACGGGGGCTTCGAGATCGTAATTAGAGTCAGCCGTCACTTTTTGGGCAGTCTGGGTTACTAATTCAATGGGCCTAGCAATTTTTCTTCCGGTATAAAAAGCTAAGACAAATGCCATGGAAGTAGAAACCGTTAGACTAACAAAAATGACAACTTTGCGGATTTTTTTTGCCTGCTTAGTTTGCAAGGATGCCTTTTCTTGATCATCCTCCGAAATTTGTAAAAGTTTGTTGAGTTGATTGCTTAATCTCTCAAATTGAATGTCAATTTCTTGACTCTCTTTCTCCAGAACAGCTAGCAAAACTTGTTGTTGAGCATTGCCTCGTTTGTCTGGTGATAATCTCAGAGGATCGACTTGAGGTAGGATTTCCGCAAAGCGCTCGGCATAATTATCTATGACTATCTGGGCTTGTTCGCAAAAGCGATCGATAGATTGGGCTGCACTTCCTGAAAGATCTCCTAATTGATTTAGTTCCCTTACTAAGCCTTCTATGTAATCAATATCTTCTTCAAATTGCTGTATCTTGTAACTGAACCATAGGGCTTCTTCTACTGTACTAATGAGTTTATAGGGGTGGGCTTGAATTTTGAAGATGTAAGTTTCTAGGTCGTGCAGTAGCTCTTCTTGTTGAATGGCTTTGGTCAAACTTTTCTGTGCTTGTTCTTCATAATAATCGCCAATTAAAAATCCGATAAATGTTCCAGAAATGGAGATACTCACTACTAGGAGGTTGGTGTAACCAATTTTTTTGAAGATACTGGAAACTTGCCAGTGGGTAAGCCACTGTTTCATGGGTAATTACTCCATGCTTGCTGGACTGGACTCATGAGGGACAATGGGCTATTGAGCTGGTGAAAGTAACTCTTCTTCACCAATCGCCTTATATCCCTCCCGAATCAGGTCGTAATCTTCGTCTTTAGCGGGAACCATTTGTGACTGGGCGTATTTTTTGTTTGCTGGGGAAACCACAATCGCGTCAATTAATTTCCTTTCATTTTCAACAATCTGGGCTTGCAGTTCTGCGATACACTCTGCATCTAGGGATGGATTCGCAACAATCAGATCGTTTGGCAAGGGTTTGCCCTGGGAAATTCGGATAAATTCTGATGCTTGAAGATTATATTTTTCTAGGGCACGCTGATAGTGATGGTTGCCATCTGACCAAGCGTCTAGCTTGCCTTCCTTGAGTACGACTAAGCCGCGATCGCTACCAATAATTTCTACGTTAAAATCTTGATTGGGTTTTAAACCCATATCAGCTAACATTTTCAGAGCGCCTAAGTGACTTGCGGTTGAACCCTCTTCTCGAATGCCAACGGTTTTTCCTTTGAGCTGTTGCAAATTCTCAATCCCGCTGTTCGCATTGGTAGCAATGACTGTATAATAGTCAGGACGGGTAATTCCTACTAAGGGAATCGCATCAGCATTGGCTTTTAAAAGGACATATTCAGAAGGACCTGCTAGAGCCAGATCGATACGCTCAAAGAGTAATGCAGGGACAGCAGTGACGCGGTCATTCATAGGAAAGAGATCAATAGAAATTCCCAAAGCTTCCCCCAAAACAGTTTGAAATTCACCAAAGTCTTTTTTTAGCTCTTCTTCTCCGAAAATATCGGTAACTGCTAAGGTGAGTCGCTCCGGACAAGCGGCGATCGCTTCCCGGTTGCTGTTTGTAGACTCTATCTCCTGGGAACCACAAGAGATTAAGAAAAGTAAAGGTAAAACCAGTAATCTTTGCAGTTTCATGGGTTATGTCATTCCAATAATTGTTAGAGAATTTTAACCCAAAAGTGAAATTAGATAATAATTAGCTGGCTTGATTTTTTTTAACTTTTAATAGATGAAAAAACGCTCTAGATCGAGACGGGATGCGGCTTGAGTCAATTGGCTTACATCTCTGGGATTCTCTAAATAAGGAAGTGTACCTAGAATTGGCATTTGAGTGAGGGACTCGATAAGGGAAATGGGGGCCCATTGTTCCTGTTGGGTAGGAGTACAGGGATGGGTGCAGTTAAGAACGAATCCGATCAGGGGTACGCGATATTGACGAGCGAGGGCTACATTGGCAACCGTTTGGGAAATCGCCCCCAACTTAACTGGAACGACTAGCACCGTCGGTAGTTTCCAGTCCCTAGCTAAGTCGGCAATGACCAATTCATGGGTAATAGGCGAACCCAAACCCCCCAAACCTTCCACCATGACCAACTCCTTGCTCTTCTGAAGGCTAGTAAACGCCTGCCATATAGGGGCAAGGTCAATCGTCTTATTCTCAACTTCTGCGGCAATGGGAGGGGCAACTGGAGTTTCCAGATAGAGGGGGGTAATGGATTCTGGGGACTGGTTGAGAGTAAATAAATCCAGGTAGAGTTCCAGGTCTCCCACTCCAGATTGAATGGGTTTCATCACTCCTAGAGGGCGATCTTTGTAATAGATTTGCCAATAGGCGATCAGGGCTGTAGTTAAAACACTTTTGCCCGTATCCGTATCCGTTCCTGCGATCAGTAAACTTTTCATGAGTTAAGTTAGTTAGAAGTTAGGAATACTACAGAAATCAATAGTTTCTTTATTGCATTGAGGGAGGTTTGACTTGCTTGTAGCCAAAACTCGGTCTCATCGCCAGGTAAAACTGTCACCAGCACCCTGCCCCTTCTGGTAGTTCTGTTGACTCCAATAGCTCAATCTTTCCTTGCCGAACTGTAGCCCAAAGTGTTTTTAGTATAATCAACTTTTAATCCTATGATTAAATCCCCCCATCTCCCTATCACCCAATCCCTAAACGCCCGGCTAAACTAGGAGTCAAGGGCATGAGGGTGGCAATCATCAAAAATAGAGCTAAAAGAGCCAAAGCAGCGCGAGCATCATTGGGTTCTGTAATTTCATTTAGGCTAGGTCGTTCTAGATCCCGTTGTAGGACTAAAATGACGATCGCCCAATACAAGGCTAATGGAGTTACAAATGAGGCAAATCCCAACACAATTAACGTGGCAACGGTGGTAATTCCGGCGATTTTGCGTCCGTAAATTGCTTGTACCATGCGCCCCCCATCCAATTGACCCGCAGGCATGAGGTTAATGGCACTGAGAACTAAACCTAACCATCCTATTAGGGTTAAGGGATGCACATCAACAAGGGAATTTTGCAATACATCCCCTAAAATTCCCCGGGCTAAGGTTCCCACTAAAACTGAACCTTGGAAAAATTGGGAGGGAATTTGAAACAGACTACCGGGATGGGATAAGGATAAACCCAGAATTAACAGAAATAGGGATAACAAGCCCCCTGCTGCTGGCCCGGCCAAGGCAATATCAAACAGGACACTGCGGTTGGGTAAGATGGACTCAAACCGAGTAATAGCGCCAAAGGAACCGACTTGCCAGGTGGGGAGGAAAAAGGGCAAACTGAGGCGAATTTGGTATTTTTTAGCGATCCAGCGATGGCCCAACTCATGGGCTAATAGTATCACCCACAGACCGAGGGCGATCGGCAGAGCTTCGGGCCATTTTGACCATTCACTAAACCAGTCAAACCCTTGAAAAATACCGCCTGCTTCCATACTGGTGGCGAGGGTAGCGAGTCCTAAACTTACGGCTAAAGCCTTTTGACCCAGGGTGAGGGGTTTGGGGTCTTGGTTTTGGGGGAGTACGATCGCAATGGGCTTATTATCTGGACCCATAACTAAGAATAACCGATAGCGATCGCCCAGGCGCTCCTTTAACCGTTCCGAAAGCTTATCATACGACCGATCCGGGTCCCCTCGTAAATTCCCCTTAAAAATTGCCCCTTCTTGATAGGGCAGAGTTTCCGTGAGAAAGTAGGTATCGATACCAAAAATTTCCTTAATCTGGTTCAAATCTTCTGCTGGAATACCAATCGGTTCTGAAGAGACGACTGAAGGCATGTCCCCGGTCTGAGCAGCAAATGCTTGGTCATTGAGTGGAGTCGAAGGATTTTCCTCCCCCGGTCGTTGAGCGGAGCCGAAGCGCAAGCGCTCTGCCACCTTTTGACGCAACAGCTCATCTTGTCCCGATACTCGTAACTGTCGGCCCAGAAAAATATAAATTGCAGTTGAACCGACCAGTAGAAACAAAATTCCCGCCAGGTTGAGATAAATTCCCAGGGAAAACAGCCCAAAAAACAACAACCAGGGAACCATCAGCACCACAGACTGCAACCAAGCCAAGATTCCCAACTTACCATAGGGACGAGCGCGTTGAAATCCCCAAAACAAGATGCCCAGGGCAACGAGTAAGATTACGAATGTAAGGGAATTGTTGGACACAGCAGACATCATAGAGGAATTGCCAATGAGACACAATGCTACGCCTTAGAGCTAGAGAGCCAAGGCATAGGCCAATTTAATTATACCAGGAGACAGGGGCTAATTAATCATTAACAATTAACTCTCTATTTTCTCGATAGTCGCTTTTAACATTAGGTTAAGAGGATCGGTTCTATTTGGCGATCGCACTCAGCATTCTCAGAAATAGCAACAACAGGAGAATCGAGATCGAGACACCAATTTTCATCGATAATATTTAACTGAGCATCTAAAACAAGAGTCAGTTCGCCAATTTCTTCATCTTCTGAATTATTATATGGGGTGAGTAAAAATTCCAACTTAATCCACGGACAAGCCTTCTCGTTGACCTGGTTAATACCAATAGCACTATTCACCAGAGTAATGGTTGGTGAGTCAAGCAATGTAACCCGATCGTAAAATCGATTTTCACTATTCCAATAACCTTGGATATTATAGTTACAGGATTCTAGATGTTGTTGAGCAATTCTGCACGGTTCAATTTCATCTAGAAGTTGGGATAAGTTATTCCAAACAGTATCATTAGTGATAGTCATAGCAATGTTTTAATGACTGGTTCTCATGCCAGGGAAATGTAGCATATCTTCGATAAAGTATCCATGAAACCGGTAATCTCCGCCTTGTCCTAAGACTTTTGATTTCAGGTCAAAATCCGGTAATTCCGAAGGAACGAGACCAATGCTACCATTGGCGGGAACTCTATCATGTTCAATGGCTTTCAGATGTTTACTCTGTCCATCATAGCGTTGAGCGAGGCGGATTTGCTTTTTTGCAAACGAGACAAAGAGTCCTTCCGCAGTTTCGTAGATAATATCAGGGATAACATCTGTCCAATTGCTGGGTAAGGGTTCCATACATCTTTTGCGCGATCGCTCCTCTATTTACTCTAATTTTACTCCCGCCTAACCAAAACTGATGTTTGCGTAAGTCTAAAGTTAGATTAGATAATCCCCTTTTCTTTCAACTTACCTAGGGCATAAGAAGCCGCTTCTTTTTCTGCATCTTTTTTGCTTCTTCCTTTGCCTTTACCCCAGGCTTTATCACTAATAAAAACTGTAGACATGAATTCTGGAGCATGATCCATACCGCCTATTTTTTCCGTTACATATTTGGGAGGATTTTTTGCTCCCCTCGCTTGGACTAATTCCTGTAATCTATTTTTTGAGTCGATGTTGGAACGAGCCACCATTTGCTCTTGAGGGACAGAATCAAACAGTTCTTCTATGACAGAGCGCACTTTTTCTATATTTTGAGCGCAATCTAAATAGTAAGCCCCAACAATCGCTTCAAAGGTACTGCTGAGTAAATTTGGATTTTGATATCCCCCTTCTTTGATTAACCCTTGACTTAGACGCATTCTCAAGTCTAGACCAACTTCAACTGCAAATCTAGCCAATTGTTTTTGATCGACTAAAGCAGAACGCCGTCTGGTCATTTCATCTTCTCCCATTTCCGGATAGCGCTGATAGAGATATTGACCACTGATAAAGGTCAAAATGGCATCACCAAGAAATTCTAAACGTTCATTGTGTCCTATGGCTCCAGGATTTTCATTAACATATGAACGATGGGTTAAGGCACGATGGAGAAGTTTTTCATTTTTAAACATCAAAAGTTTGTGAAAGTAACTAGCATCTTCTGCTAGTGATTTTTGCTTTTTTCTTTGTTTTAAATTTATCTCTTGATGGTCTATATCCAAAGTCATAGATATGGAGTATTTTATGATTGATTGCAATCCTCTATTATACTGTATACTTAATTAAAGTTGTAGGGGCAGGTTTTAACCCTCCCCCTACAACAATAGACTACCTCACTTTTTTCCTAAAAGATGGGGGAGGAAAAAGGCTATGTCCTCGTTGATTATTGCAGGAAAAACAGGTAATACGCAGATTTTCTAAAGAGTTAGAACCTCCATGTTTTTTAGGAATCAGGTGATCGAGGGTGATTTCTTCGGGGGATAGAATGCATTCACACCAATAACACCGAGTGCCAAACTGTTCAATGAGTTTGGCTCTTTTATTATGTTTTTGTTTGGAATTCATGGTTTACTATTCCAATAACTACAGTTGGAATATCGCGTACAAGCAAAAGCGACGCTTAAGTGAATAAGCGACTGTTTTCTTGATTACACCTTAGTAAACGTCTCAAACTTACTACCTCCGAGCCTCAAACCAGCGCAGATCCAGTCTGCTGAACTACCAGTTATCTGAAGGGCTAATTCCTGATTCAGATACATGCTAGGCCAGAATACTGGACTTGCGCTAACTTGAGAATCGGAGGTACTACCCATGAGACGGACACTTATGGATACTCCTAACCTTGATTGTTGCACCAAACAATCTTTAATGTCAAGAGTCTCAACTCAATTCTACTTATAGGTAGAATTGGCAGCCAAAGCCGATCGCAGATTTCCTTGGTTTTGATCCAGATAATTCTGAGCAATTTGAGCATCCACTCCTGTCCAAGCCATCAGTAGAGCGACCTTAACCCGTTGTCCGCTCTCTTCTAAAAGTTGCTCGCATTGCGATCGCCCCAACTCCGTTAAATCCTCTAAAATACGTAGAGCGCGATCGCGTAACTTCGTATTCGTCACCGCCACATCCACCATCCGGTTACCATACACCTTCCCCAACTTCACCATCACCCCAGTAGACAAAATATTCAGGGCCATTTTCGTTGCCGTTCCCGCCTTCAGGCGCGTGGAACCAGCCAAAACTTCCGGCCCCACTAATAAGCGAATATCCACATCCACCGCGATCGAAACCTGCTCAACAGGCACGCAAGCCATAAAAATCGTCGTTGCCCCCTGTGCTTTTGCCCCCTGCAACGCCCCCTGAACATAGGGCGTTGTCCCTCCAGCCGTAATTCCCACGACCACATCCTTCGAGGTCACCTGATACTGCTCAATGACCTGCACCCCATCCTCAAATCTATCCTCTAAGCCCTCAGAACTGCGTACCAGGGCAGCCTCACCCCCGGCTAAAATCCCCTGTACCATCTTAGGGTCAGAACAGAATGTAGGCGGACATTCCGCCGCATCCAGCACCCCTAAACGGCCGCTCGTTCCTGCGCCTACATAAAACAACCGTCCCCCATTTTGAAGAGCTAACGCCGTGCGATCAATGGCTTCTGCCAACTGTTCCTTTGCCTGCGAACAAGCTACCACCGTTTGGGCATCTTCCTGATTAAACAGCTCCACCAACTGCACGGTTCCCAATTGGTCTAACGTTAAACTTTGGGGATTAATTTGCTCCGTTAACAGATGACCTCGATTTTCCATGGTCTTATAACAATCCTTCCAAACTTCGGCGAATGCGATCGAGTTCTTCCGAACTCATTTCTAACTCTGACTCTTCAGCGCTCGGTACGTCAGACTCTTCCTCACTCCAATCTAAAGAATCCACATTACTTTCTGGAGGAATGACCAATTTCCCCTCAGTCACCCACTCAAAATCTAGATCTGCCTCTTCGCAAAATGCCTTAATCTCATCTTCATCGATCGCCTCTACACTAGGAGGAGGGAAATCCTGAGCCTCTAGCTGCAAAGCAAACCGAGTGGCATCATCCTCCATTTCAAAGATTAAAACCTTATTGCGCACTTGCCTAGGATCGGGGTGGGGAACCTTAATAGTATGAATTCCCTCATTTTCCGTGCCTACATTAAACAACAGGACATAAACTCGCATAAGCTACTAGAAGTTAACGCTCCCAAATTCGATTATTTTCCCTTATTTTATAGCAGTTAGGGGATGGGGGGATAGGGAGATGGGGAGACACGGAGACGCGGGGACGCGGGGAAATTGCCTTTTGACTTTTGCCTATTCCCCATTCCCGCGATTCCCGTGGCATCATCAGAACAAGGTGTGAGTATTCAGAACGGTGTGAGGACATGACAACCCCTAACGATCCCAATCAACTACCAGAATCGGATCTTGAGCTTATAGATACTGAAGATCAAGAGGAGCAATGGGAAGACGCGGACGAGCCGGGAAAATGGCGACGGTGGGCTGGATGGGGTTTAGGTGGTGTGGTGCTATTGTTGGTGGCGGGAGGAGCCTATGGTTGGCATTGGGTACATACAGGATTAGGCCCCATGGTGGCTGAAGCGTTGAGTAAAACCCTCAAGCGTCCCCTAGACATTGGCCCTGTGCAGCGAGTCTCTTTCAATAGTATCCGCTTTGGCCCTTCTGGATTGCCTGCCACTGCAACCGATCCCGATCGCGCTACGGTAGAAGCAGTTGAGGTTAAGTTTAATCCCATTGATGTGATTGACAATGAGATTAATCTGGATCTGACCTTAATTAATCCCCAAGTTCATTTAGAAGAAGATGCAGAGCATAAATGGCTGAATCTGGATCTTGCCCAGGAAGAGCCGAAAGAAGGGCAATTTAAGATTAATGTGATTAAGGCTGGGGTACAAAATGCCACTGTGGTTTTGGTTCCCTGGAAAGGAGAAGGGGTAAGTTTTGAACAGAGTGTAACGTTTAAGCCGATTCGCGCCACTGCTGAGTTTTTTGACGAGTATAATCGGATTAGCTTTGATGCAACTGTAGCTCAAGATCAAAGTCCCGGAGAGGTGCAAGCGAAAGGAGAATTTTTGAACCGGGAGCAACGGGTAAGGGTACAAGTGCGATCGCAAGATCTAGACCTGATTCCCTTAACGAATTTAGTCCCTAATTTACCACCAGAAGTCGCATTAACAGGTGGTAAACTCAATGGAAATATCAACGGACGAATTAATCTGCAAGATATTCCATCCTCTTTGCTCAATGGAACGCTATTGGTGAGCGAGATCGCTGGAGAGTATACCCTTCCAGAGTCCAAACCAGATGAGACTGAGCCGGAAAAACCAGAGGACAATGACAATACAGAAAAGCCTCAATTTGACATTACCCAAGTTCCCCTTTATCTGTCCCAAGGGCAAGCGACTCTGCAATTCCAAGATCAATTGGTGTTAGTCGAAGAAGGGTCTATTCTTTATGCTGATAGCCTTCCAATATCCCTTGAAGGAGGAATCGATCTGCAACAGGGAATTCAGATCATCGCCTCGTTAGAGCCAGTTACATTTGAGACCCTTACTGAAACGATCGAGACGGAACTACCGGTACAGGCAACTGGAGAATTCCAAGTAAAAGCGAAGTTGGAAGGGCCGTTTGAGCAACCCTTACTGGTGGGATTATTTGAAACCACGAAGCCCACGCAAATCGATCGCGTCGAATTTGCAGAAATCACCAGTCAATTTGCTTACGCCAATTCCACGATCGCTATTCAAGGCTTGAAACTGGTTCCTACCCTGGGTGGCGAAATCCTGGGACGGGGAGAGTTGCAATTACCGGTGAATGAGCCTGCCCATCTAGATCCAAGTCAAGATAATGGAGGAACGGGTTCGCAAAACCCTGAGGAAGCCAATCTAGATCCAAGTCAAGACAATGGAGGAACGGGTTCACCCAATTTTCCCTCTTCCAACCCAGATCTTAGTGAACCCGCCCCTACTTCTGCACCAACAGAAAATAATGCTCCGAACTCGCAACAACCCTTTCTGGTGTTTGAAGCCCAAGGGCAAAACGTCCCCGTAGATGCGATCGCTCAACTTTACCAAGTGCCTTCGGATATTACGGTGGGAACGGTTTCGCCCCAAATTCGAGTCATAGGGCCACTAAATGATTTAGAGGCGATCGCCCAAACCAATCTCGCTGGCGGACAAGTACAAGCGGTTGCCCGTCTGGTTGGTTTAAATACAGGCACAAATCCCGTCACTGCAAACCCCGTAAATACCGATACCGTAGGGGCGGGTTCACCAACATCTCCCTCGGAAGACCAAACGACTGATGAACCCGCCCCCACACCAACACCTGGGTTGGAAGACCAAAACCTGGGTGAACCCGCCCCTACAGCAATACCTGGAATTCCCAAAGTTCCCTTACAACTGCAAACCGAAATTAGGGCGGAAAACATCCAACTGGCGAACCTCTCTTCCCTTGTACCCTCTCAACTGGCTGCACCGTTTAGTGGTGGGGCGCAGATGATTGTACCTCTAGAAAACTTTAGTCTGAATCAAGTTGAGGCGATCGCCGAAGGTCAACTGAATGTGGCTGGAGGACAAGTGAATATATCCAGTCGTTTGCAGAATAACCAAATCGCCACATTGGTGCAAGCGAATACGGTGCAATTAGGTCAATTTCGCAGCGAACTGGAACAATTTGTGCCGCCCCAGCAATTTCAACTGCCCTTTGCCGAAGCTGCACCGTTTACTGGAGTGGCGGAAATCGTTGGCTCCTTAGATAACCCCAATCTGTCAGCCGTTCAAGGACGATTGCAAGGGACTCTGGATTTAGCTGGAGGTATAATTAGAGGCGGTGGTGTATTGCAGGGTGGACAGTGGGAAGCCGCCCTAGACATTAACCAAGTGCAAGCTTCCCTCTTGTCTCCTCAGTTACAGCTAGTTGCCAGGGAACAGACCTTTCTGCAATCTCCCCTGACCGCAACCGTGAATTTAAGGGGAGATGTGAATAATTTATCTCCAGAGGCAATCGTTGCAGAAGCGAAAGCTGATTTAGATATTGCTGGGGGTCGGGTCAATGCGATCGCACAGGTGCTCAATGGAGAGTGGAAAGCCTCTGTACGGGCTGATGGGGTCAACGTTGATCAGTTATCGCCCCAAGTTCCGGCTGATGTGCCCAGGTTACCCTTTAGTGGCGTAGCCAATGCACAGGGTCGGTTAGATGAGGTTTCACCCAATAGTATCTTTGCCGAGGCCCAAGGATTTGTAAATGTGGGTAATAGTGTCGTTAATGTAGAGGCGATCGCCAGGCAAGGACAATGGCAAGCGAAAATGAATGCCGAACAGGTCGAGTTAGACCAGTTGGGTTTACCCTTACCGCCTCAGTTCCAGCGCCTGACGGGAGCAGGGCAAATGATAGCCGGTGGACGGTTGGATAATTTCGATCCCACGGCAATACAAGCACAAGGGGAAGTTTTACTCTCCAAGTTACCGATTTTAGAGCAAGGGCCATTTAAGTCTCAAATAGCCTGGAATGGGCGTTCTTTAGATATTGTTGCTGCGGCAGGTTCGGTTGTTGTTCCTTCTCAGGCCTCTGTAAGGGCAGGTTCGCCCAATTTTTCATTGTCCAACCCAGATGCCCCTACTGCACCCGTGTCCGGCCTTGTAGCCGTCGGTCAAATTGTGCCCAATTTCCAAGATCTAATGGCTTCTCGGTATAATTTTACGACCGAGGTCGCCGATTTCAATTTAGCCACTCTGCCCTTTACGGTGCCTGATGCTGTCGCCGTACAAGGTCAGGTGGATTTTGCCGGACGGATTGCGGGAACGGGATTACAGCCGAATTTAGACGGGCAAATGCGGTTGAGAAATGTGGTAGTGAATCAAATTGCCTTCGATCCGGTGATTGAGGGGCCGATACAGTTTACACCGAGTCAGGGAGCCGCGATCGCCTTAAAGGGAGAATCCGATGAGATTTCGGCGGTCATTGACCCCACATTTATGCCCGAATCGTTTACCTTTAAGTTGGGAGAGGCGATCGCCACTGGACAACGAACCCCTGCTTCTGAAGGCTCGGATTTAACCCATTTTCAGGTTGATGTGGCTCAGTTCCCCCTAGAATTAGTGAACCTGATTCCCACGGCAACTCCTTTAGGGCCAATTGCGGGTACAGCGTCCGGTAATTTTAACCTCAGTTTCCCCCAAATCTTCGATCCGATGGCTATTGTTGCCCAAGGGGAAATTCAACTCGATAAACCCTCGATTGGCACGGTTGAAGCTGAGATTTTAACAGCTACATTAAACTATAGTGGCGGTCAAGGAGAATTAACCGATACTCAGTTAAAGATTGGCGAGAGTGAATATAATCTGCAAGGCGCAGTGAATCTAACCGATCTGAGCGATCCGCAATTTAACGCTGAAGTGAAAATTGCCCAAGGTAGCGTGCAAGATGTTTTGCAAGCATTACAAATTTTTGATTTAGAAGATATTGCTCAGGGTTTTTCACCGCCCACCGGAACAGCCGCAGACTTAGGCGTTTTGACCGTTGATCGGAGCCAGAGAACCGTCGAAGAGCAGTTGCGTCGCTTCTCGGAAATTCTCAAATTACAGGATTTACGACAGCAAGAGCGCGATCGCTTCCCCATTCCTACTCTAGCTCAACTGCAAGGGGGATTTGACGGCGATATTAAGATTTCCGGCTCTCTAAAACAAGGTCTTTCAGCCGATATCGATTTATTGGGCGAAAACTGGGAATGGGGCAAATATAGTTTTAATCCCATTATCGTTAAAGGAACCTTGAAAGACAATGTTCTCACGTTACTACCAGTTCGCATTAATTCCAATGAAGGATTAATCACATTTTCCGGACAAGTCGGTGGCGAACAACAATCCGGCCAGCTCAAAGTTGAAGATGTCCCTGTAGACTTAATTCAGCAATTTATCCCCGATTTACCCGTTGATTTAACCGGAAAAATCAATACGACCGCCACACTCTTAGGAGGAAGCCTACAAAATCCTCAAGTGATTGGTAACTTAGCCTTATCAGACGGCACCTTAAATGAGGCTCCTATTCAAGAAGCCACCGGTAATTTTTCTCTCGCCGATGGCCGATTACGCTTTGGGGGTAAACTCTTAGTCACTGGAGATTCTCCAGTCACGTTAACCGGCAGCATTCCTAGTCCCCTCCCCTTTGGTTCTGTCTCCCCCATTTCCCAAGACATTCAGCTAGACTTGAACCTGGAAAATGAAGGATTAGGAATCTTAAATGTTCTCACTCGTCAACAAGTGAATTGGGTCACAGGTTCAGGAAATGTCAACATTAAAGTCTCTGGAACCGTGGATAATCCGATTGCTTTAGGAGAAGCCACGATTGCTGATGCAACCCTACAATCTCAAAGTCTTTCAGAACCCATGACTAATGTCAATGGTACGGTTAAATTTAACGGAGAGAAAGTCTTTATCGAGAAGCTCACTGGAGATTTTAGTAAAGGAAAGATCGAAGTAGCTGGATTTATTCCTCTATCCGATCCTGATTTACCATTATCGGAAGAAGAAGAAAATCTCCCGCTCAAAATTCAGTTACAAGAACTTGATTTTAACTTCCAAGATATCTATAATGGGGGCGTAAATGGCAAGATTGAAATTGTTGGGGCGGCCTTGGAACCGGTCATCAAAGGGAATATTATCCTTACTCAAGGAAAGATCTTGCCCGCAGAAGCGGCGAAACTACAAAAAACGGATCGAGAAGATCTGGTGAGTTCATCGAATAGCTTAGTGCCGGTATTTGATAGCTTTGATATCGATTTAACCGATGGTATTGCCATTTTACAACCTGGCTTTGTTGATATTCGCGGCGAAGGAACACTGACGATTAATGGTCCAATTGATGATATTCGTGCTGATGGTGAGATTGATATTAACCGAGGATTTATCAATATTATTTCTACCCAATTCCGCGTAAATCGTGAGTATGAGAATAAAGCAAGGTTTATTCCCAGTCAAGGTTTAGATCCGGATCTCGATCTAGTTCTAGAAGCTTCTATTTCAGAGGTTAGAGGCAGTCGGCAACCAGAAGTCTTATTCTGGGGGCAAAATGAAATTGATGATACCCCGCCTTTGGATAACAATGATACGGAAACAGTGCGGATTCAAGCCGCAGTGACTGGGCCAGCTTCTCAGTTAGAAAATAATTTAGAATTAACCAGTTCTCCGGTACGCAGTCGTTCCGAAATTATTGCCCTCATTGGGGGCGGTTTCTTGAATACGATTGGCGGTGGTGGAAATACGACATTAGCCCTGGTGAATATTGCCGGATCGACAATTTTATCCAATCTACAAACGACTCTGGGGGAGGCTCTGGGATTAACCGAGTTACGAGTTTATCCAGTAGAAAATCGATCGCGTCGAGGGGCGATCGGTGTAGCAGGAGAAGCGACTTTAGATGTGACCCGTCAGTTTTCTACATCTTTGGGCAAAAACTTTACGTCTAGCGATCCATTTCGCCTGCGGTTCCGCTATCGTTTGAGTGAAAATTTGGTGTTGCGTGCAGCCACGGATTTAGGAGGTGAAGAGTCCGGAAGACGGAGGACAGATAGTCGGCTTCAGTTTGAGTTTCGTAAGCGGTTTTAAGTGTCCTTAAGATACAATCAGAAACAACCGAAACCTACCAGAACATGGGGAGCCAAAAATGTCAGTAGAACTCACTACCCAGACTTGCCCCGAAACTGAAACAATCCTAGATCCGGAGTGGAACCCCCCTACTCCACCTACCGACCTGATTTTTGATGATGGAGAACCCTTGGAAAGCAACCGCCACCGCATTGCCATGAACGTCCTGATCCGGTCATTGCAACAAGCTTGGAGCGAACGTAATGACTTCTATACGGGCGGCAATATGTTTGTCTACTACAGCGACCAAGAAGTGTTCAACAAAGATTTTCGCGGCCCGGATTTCTTTGCTGTTCTTGATGTCGATGGCACCAAACAACGACAGGGTTGGGTGGTGTGGCAAGAAGAGGGTCGCTATCCTGATGTGATTGTGGAATTGATGTCACCCAGTACGTCCAAAGTAGATACAGGAAAGAAAAAAGATATCTATGGACGGATTTTCCGCACTCCAGATTATTTTGTCTATGACCCCTTTAAGCCCAAGTCGTTACAAGGATGGCATTTAGACATTTCTAAGGGGTATCAGTCTTTGGTTGCCGATGAGCGAGGTTGGCTATGGTGTGAAAGTTTGGGCTTTTGGCTGGGAACTTGGTCGGGAACAATTGACCGAGAGGAAGCGGTTTGGCTGCGCTTTTACGATACTGAAGGCAATTTGGTATTGTTACCCGAAGAAGTAGCCCAACAAGAGGCTGCAACAGCCCAACAACGCCTTGAGGAAGCTGAACAAGTGGTTGAGGCTGAACGTCAACGGGCAGAGGCTGAACGCCAACGGGCAGAGGCTGAATCCCAACGGGCAGAGGCTGAATCCCAACGGGCAGAGGCTGAACGCCAGCGATCGCAACGTCTTGCTGAACGGTTGCGGGCTATGGGGTTAGATCCAGATAATCTTTAATCAACCTGAGGAAGCGATCGCCAAAGTAACAAGCAGTAGGGGCGAAAAATATGCAAGCCCCTACTTCGTTTTAAGGATTTGATATAGTCCTTAAGCAGCTCGATCGCTCTCAGAAGGCGATCGCAACGGTAAGACTCTGCGATCTGGAGCTGCTAAGGCAACCACCTTCTGCATCACTTGCGGGAAGAAGCGCCCCATCAGGGAGGCGACTTTTCCTTGCCATCCAACGACAATCTCCTCGTCGCGATCGCGTAATCCAGCAACTAGGGATTTGGCGACCATTTCGGCGCTATCGGTGGCTACCCAACGGAATTTTTCCGTATCCCGCACCATGTCGGTGTCAGTGAGAGAGGGCAGCAAGGCGACAACACGCACGCCTTTGGGGGCGAGTTCTTGGCGGAGGGCTTGGGTAAAGCCAACAAGGGCAAATTTGGTCGCGGAGTAAGTGGCGTAGCTGGGAGCGGCGACTTTACCCATGAGGCTGGAGACATTGACAATTGTCCCCTGGGAACGGGTAACCATGCGTTTGGCAATTAAGCGGGTAATACGGAAGGTTCCCAGGAGATTGACGTTGATTTCTTCTTCGATTTTACGGGGGTTTGTGGCCAGAAAGTCCCCTTGGTGGGCAACTCCAGCGTTATTGATCAGGAGGTCAATGGGGCCATAGTCGCGCCAAGCTTTGGCGATCGCCCCATCTAAGGCTTGACCATTGGTCATATCAACAGCTAGAGCAACTGATTCAACTTCGGGATACTCTTGTTGGAGTGTTTCAACCATTTGTTGCAAGCGCTGAGAATCTCGGGCAACCAGGAGTAAACGTTTCACTCCTTGGGCAGCAAGTTCTAGAGCGATCGCTCGCCCAATGCCTCGTGATGCTCCAGTGATGAGTACAACTTGTCCTTGGATCATGGATTGAACCTCCTTTATCCGACAGGGTTGACAACGCGCACAAGTGACGACGTTATGTATAGTATTGTTTCAAGAGATTGACAAGGACAGTGTGAAGTGTATCTCTATAGAAGAGTGACGGCGATCGCAGCCTCTGTGAGGGAATAAGGAATACGGAAATACAGCACTTTGCAATACATAAATAAGTTTTGTAATAAAACTTCCCTTTTAGTCGGCTATTTAGAGATTGGTTAATTTGAAGAAACAGTGAGAAATGCTATACTGCCCCAAAGTTGATTGTGGAATCAGTAAAAATGTCTCCAGAAGAGTTTTTGTCATCTACTTTTTGGGTTACCAAAATGAAGACCTACTTCAAGGTCATGGATACTAACCAAAATGGTTTTTTATCGCGCTCTGAATATGAGGAGATTGCGAATCGGTTGATACAAAATCAAAATGATCGGTCGAAAGACGAAGAAATTCTTGCGGTATTTCGCTCCCTGTTTGACAATTTTGTTGCTGGAGGAAATCCGGTCGATCCTCAAACTCAGATTGGCTACGAAAAATTCCTCACCAATGCTGCGAAGGCAGTCTCATCGATGCAATCGTCCCGTGAAGCAGGCAGGCGAAAAAACGAAGTGTTCTTTGATTTCGTCGATACAGATGGCTCTGGAGAGATATCTCGTGAAGAATATCGAAGGTATTTGGCCGTATACTCTGGGGGAGAGAACACCGACACTGCCGATCGCGCTTTCGACAGCATCGACGTTGATAGCAATGGTTGGATCACCCGCACCGAGTTTATTGAAGGTCATATGCACTACTGGTTTGAAGCCACTAGCGATCCAAGCTATTCTCCGCTTCCCTATGGGCCATTGGTAGATTCATAATCACTCTTATAGTTGATTCAATTAACACTCAGACACTCTTAGAGTGTCTACAATAACGGTAGATGTAGGGGCGAAAAATATGCAAGCCCCTACAAAAATGTCTCACTGTTATTTGAATTGACTATAGGTCACTGTCCGAGATGCTAACGAATTTGCCTCATTACAGCAAGCGATCGCTCTATCAATTTTTAATGTTTAATTGATCTAGAATCACCTGTTTTTGTACCACCTGCCAGCGATCTCCCTGAACGGACACCGCCGCTACAGTACCGGAGGGAGTAGTTAACGGATATAATGACCAGGCGCGATCGCTAACTTTTGCCCCAGTTTCTGTTAATTCAATTTCGGCTTGTTCGAGTCCTGCTAATCCTTCGCCAATGGCTTTTAAGTAGGCTTCTTTGTACGTCCAATAGCGAAAAAAGGTATAGGGTTGCTCAGAAATAGGAGTATTTTGAATATGTCGATATTCTGAAGGTAAAAAGAAGCGCCTGGCTAAGGAGTCTAAATCATTCAGAGGGCGAATGGCTTCGATATCTACGCCAATAGACGAATTGGGAGAAACTCCATACAGAGCATAGTTTTGGGAGTGAGAAATATTGAACTTTAAGTCAGATTTGGGAAGGGCTAAGTCCGGTTTACCTCGTTGAGAATAGTTAAACTCAATGCCTGAAGGATGGCAGTTTAAATACTGAGCTAACAAATAGCGGAGAATGCCCCGCGCCAGGATAAAATACTGTCGATGCTCATCAAAATGGAAGCGCTGCGATCGCTCCCTTTCATCTAGAGACAGAACAGACGTAAATTGTGTTAACTGGGGCATAAACTGATTTAAGTCAGCCTGCCATAGGTGAAGGTGGCGATCGCATAATATCATGTCTATAGATACCATTTTATGCTCCTCATCCCCCTTCTCCCTTGGGAAATGCAATAGGAGAGTGCAAAATCTGGACAATTTAGAAATGAATTCAAAATACTATAGCAGTGAAAGAGTTGATTAGGACAGTAAAGTTATGGTTTGAGGCAAGAGGCAAGAGGCAATGGAAAATGTCCTAACTCTCCTTTTCTCTGCTATATATGTAGCACAAGAAGGTGTCTTATGAATCTCCAGAAGTGTTAAATGTTGATATAAAACTTTTTTCCTCACAGCAGTAATTGGGTTTTTACTGCCCTATTTGTTTACCATGTCTCCAGAGAATTAATGAATGTGAGTATGATTTCAGTGATTATTCCAGTTCTGAATGAAGTGGATCAAATTTTGTCTACTGTGGCTAGGGTTCAGCTAGGAAAAGAGGTGGAGATTATTGTGGTGGATGGAGGATCTACAGATGGGACGGTGGAATGCTTAAAGCAGGAGGGAATTAAGGTTATTCAAACGACTCCGGGACGGGGACATCAAATGAATGAGGGGGCGAGAAATGCTAGGGGAGAATATTTATTATTTTTACATGGAGATACTCGTTTACCCAGGAAGTATGACCAATGGGTACGGGATATTTTGCTGCAACCGAGGGTGGTTGCAGGGGCGTTCGAGTTGCGGATAGGTTCAGAAAACTGGGGTTATCGTATGGTCGAATGGGGGGTGAAGTGGCGATCGCACCTTTGCCAACTTCCTTACGGAGATCAAGCGATTTTTTTATCCCGTGCTAGGTTTGAGCAGGCGGGTGGATTCCCAGAGTTACCGATTTTAGAAGATTGGCACTTAATTCAATCGTTGAAACCGTTGGGAAAAATTGCGATCGCACCCCTCCCCGTCGTTACGTCTGCTCGACGTTGGCAAAGATTAGGCATCTGGCGCACTACTGCGATCAATCAAGGGATATTGATGGCTAATTTTTTGGGCGTGGATCTGCATCGAATTGCCCGTTGGTATCGAAAAATCCGTTAACCATGATCGAGGAGATTAGAGTGGAGAGCGGTGAGGATTTCTGGTATGGGAGCAGCAGAGATCATCACACTGGGATAGACTGCGGTTCCCCAAAGGGGGTGAATAATGGTAGCACAGTCTCCATTTTTCTCGATGGGATATCCTAGTGCAGCATGAACCGCAGGCACATCTTTGTGGGAAAGGGTTCCAGGGGAGGATCTGCGGGGATATCCGGTGCGCGGATCGAATGCATCGGTGGGATAATCGCGATCGCCTAACCAGTTAGCGACTAAGTCCGACCATCGGATAAAATTGTCCAAGAGGATGTTTTTTTCGGCTTCAACTTCTGGAGAGATTTCAGTTAAAGGCATCTGTGTTTGTTGCAGGAAAATAATTACCGAGACGGAATCATTTTGCCAGTTGGGTAGTAACTCCTGAAGATGTTCCTGCACATAATCACTTGGGGGATGAATGGAGATTTCCACCGTGAAGGTTTGGTTATTCCGTTTTACCGTTAGGGTTTCAGAAGGATTCATGGGGAAGTATTACATGAGGGAGAGTCAGACAAATCCTCCTCAATCTCTCTTGGGAAGGGGGACTTTTTCTGCTCTACTTTCCAAGGGGGGTTCAGGAGACAAAAGTCTACCATATATAGTTGATTCAAGTAACATTGAGACTCTCTTAGAGTGTCTATAAGGATGGTATATGTAGAGGCGAAAAATATGCAAGCCCCTACAAAAATGTCTCACTGTTATTTGAATTGACTATAACATCGAAAACTGCTGTAAACTCAAGAGGATTCATCCTTAATTCTAAATCCAAGTGTTAAACCACATGCGTAGACGAAAGCCTTGGGGAGAGAGAGGTAGACCAAGGTAGATGGGAAGCCAAAAGAGAAAGGCGATCGCCATCACCCCTAAAATACCGATCGCTAAAACCTGAAATTTTCGCTGAGAATGATACAGCCATCGCTCTAGAATAACACTGAGGGCTAAAATGGAAAAAATGAGAGCGCCCATGTAATGATAGAGAAATAAACATCGACTGACGATGCTCCAGGGGAGCCAGTTGGTCATATAGTTGATGCCTAGATAGAGGGAGAGATTGAAGAGGGGCGGGGATGAGTCGCGTTGTAAAAAACACAAAGATAAGAGAGCGATCGCTGCGGTTGAACTCCACCACAACAATGGATTTCCGAAGGCATGAACATCGAAAATCATTTGCCCATCATTAATGGTTTGATAATAATAGGCAACCGGACGAATTAAAAACGGCCAACTGAACCAAGACGAGCAATACGGGTGAACTTCCTCACCGCCACCAATACGGTTATGATAGCCAATAATTTCCCCTTGCATCTGCCAGAAGCTATAATCGGGATTCAGGTTAAGATGGGGAATCCAAACTAGGGCATAGGTGACATAGGGTACAATTAGCCCATAAAGGGGAATAGTCCAGAGTCTTAACTTTGTTGCGCTATCGTACCAGGAAAAATTAGCGATCGCGCCCTCCCTATTTTCCCACTTCTCCCACAGCTTAATCACTAAAATTACTCCCCAAAATCCGAGCCAAAACCCCAATCCATTCCACTTCACCGCAGCAGATAACCCAAAGCTTATCCCCGATAAAATCAGCCCTAGCGTGCGCCATCGAGGAGCGGTTTGCAATCCCCATAATCCGAAACCCTGTCCCAGCAATCCAAACAGCACTAAATAAATGTTGATCAAAGCATAGCGAGATTCAACTAAAAACAATCCTTCTATCGTCATTAATCCAGCCGATAGAAGGGCATAACTTTTGCGGTGAGTTAACTGATAACTGAGCCACGCAACCACCAAAGGAATCAACGATCCGGTAAACGCATTAAACCAGCGATAACTAAACGGGGAGCGTAAAGAACCGGTTAAATCATTAGTGACGGATGAATCGCCTAAAGACAAGCGATCGGCTAGTCCCATCCCCACGGCAATCAGATACTTTCCCAGGGGAGGATGGGCATCAAATAACTGGGTTTTATCTAAATAATTCTGGGCAAATTTTGCAAAGTAGACCTCATCAAAAACCAGAGTATTGAACCGACTTAAGCCCCAAAACCGCAATCCTAAAGCAATAATCCAGAGCAGCAATAAACCGCAGCTAAACCAGGGAAACGTTGACCAAAAAGTAGCATAATTAGATCTGGACATGGATGCAGGTCTATTAAAAGTTGAAATAATTCATAGGTTCTTTAATTTTAACAAATCTGGATCGCCAAGAGTGAGATTGTCACATGGACTAGCAGTTGTGCTACCATTTCTCTATGGTGTTGCGCTTAACCATTGGCTCTAAGTACTTTGCCTCTCAAGGATCGATTAGTTGCAATCTTAAGCAAAAATGGTATTCAGGTAGAAAAAATGAACTCCTCATTGAACCGAGATGAACTTATTGAGTTGGTTAGAAAAATTATGGATTTTGAAGGTACAGAAAAAGAAGTAGATGAATATATTGATATTCTTGAAAAAAATGTGCCCGATCCCCAAGTGACTGGTTATATTTTTTGGCCAAGTCGTTATACTTCTCCACCTAGGGAATTGAGTGCAGAAGAGGTCGTAGATAGAGCGTTATCCTATCAACCCATTATACTGCCTTCTGCAAAATAACGTTTTAGGTTGGAAAATGATTGCGATCGCACGAGTTAAGAATATCTTTATGTTTATTCATCCTTAAATTTGTCCCTCTGAGATACACTATAAATGGCTCATTTTCATATTCGCTTGCGAAAACGATGATACAAAAGTAAATATTTCGATCGACGTTACAATTTATAAACAACTGAGCCATCAATAAGTTTTTAATTAACACTTATATTGCTTCATGTCCTGTTGGAGGTCTTGTCAACTGTGGTGTCTATTTCTCAATTCCTAACAGACGGAACCGTCTTCCCCAATATACAACCGATCCCTGAAGTTTCTTTGCCGAAAAAAGAAGGGGATCAAGTTAATCTTGGAGTCTGTGTCACGATTCACGGTCACTTCTATCAACCGCCGCGTGAAAATCCTTATCTGAATGAGATTGAGCGCCAACCGAGTGCTGCCCCTTGCCACAATTGGAATGAGCGGATCTATCATGAATGCTATCGTCCCAATGCCTTTGCTAGAGTTCTGAATGACCAGGGCGAGATCATTGGGATTATCAATAATTTTGAGTATCTGAGCTTCAATATTGGGCCGACTTTAATGGCTTGGTTAGAGCGTTATGATACCCAAGTTTATCAACGGATTATTGAAGCCGATAGCAAAAGTTGTCAGCGATTAGGCGGTCATGGCAATGCGATCGCCCAAGTGTACAACCACACGATCATGCCCCTGGCCAATGAACGGGATAAATACACCCAAATTCGCTGGGGAAAAGCGGACTTCAAATCCCGGTTTGGCCGGGATCCCGAAGGCATGTGGTTAGCGGAAACAGCGATCGATTATCCAACCGTTGCAGCCCTCATAAACGAGGGCATTAAATTTACTATTCTGGCTCCCTCCCAAGCCCAAACCTGTCGCCCGATCGCCACCGAAGACAACCCCGATCCCGAATGGTACGATGTGGAAGACTCCAGCATCGATCCCACCCGGCCCTATCGCTGTTTTATCGCCGACGGTCGCTATCTGGATATCTTCTTTTACGATGGTCCCATCT
Organism: Roseofilum reptotaenium CS-1145; assembly: GCF_028330985.1. Classification (NCBI taxonomy): domain Bacteria; kingdom Bacillati; phylum Cyanobacteriota; class Cyanophyceae; order Desertifilales; family Desertifilaceae; genus Roseofilum; species Roseofilum reptotaenium. Next base: position 41,917 of record NZ_JAQMUE010000081.1, read on the forward strand.
CCAGCGATATGGGCTTTAGCGATGCCCTGAGTAGCTCTTACGACCTGAGCGAGCGCCTGGCCCATGCCATCCATGGAGATCAACGTCCCAACCAACTGATTTCCGTTGCCACTGATGGAGAAACCTTTGGTCACCACAAAGGGGGAACTGAAAAAACCCTGGCCTATGCCTTCTTACGGGAGTTTCCCGACCGAGGATGGCAAATTACCAACTTTAGCCACTATCTCAGCCAACATCCCCCGACTTGGGAGGTGCAACTCAAACCCGTCACTGCTTGGAGTTGTTCCCATGGGGTAGGCAGATGGCAAGAAGATTGCGGTTGTGGCAGTGGGGGCGGATGGCATCAAAAATGGCGCAGACCCCTACGAGATTCCCTCAACTACTTGCGAGATCAGTTGGTAGAGATTTATGAAACCCAGGGCTATGAAATGTTCCAAGACCCTTGGAAGGCGCGAGATGAGTATGTTGAAATCATTAATAACCGCAGTTGGGATACAGTCGATCGCTTTTTGAATCGTCATCAAACCCATCCCCTAGAACCGAGCGAACAGATCGAAGCCTTGCGCTTACTGGAAATGCAACGCCATGCTCTGTTGATGTTCACCAGTTGCGGTTGGTTCTTTGAAGAAATTTCCCGCCCCGAAGGAACCCAAATTCTCCGATATGCCAGTCGGGCGATCGAGTTAGCCAGGGAAGTAACGGGTCAGGATTTAGAAACGGCGTTTGTCGATCAATTAGCCCAAGCTCCCAGTAATGTGGACATTTTTCAAACGGGAGCCGGGGTTTATGACAAAAATGTGATGACTGCGCAAGTCAGCTTAGAACAAGTGGTGGCCCATTTTGCGATTGGTTCTCTGTTTAATAGCTATCCCACCTCCCATAAGGGTTTATCTATAACGAGGGAACAGTCGAGTCCATTGGACAAAGATTTTTCTTTATATTGCTATGGGGTCGAACAACAGGATTATCAGCTTCAGCGCATGGGTTCCCTAACTTTAGCGGTAGGTGAAATTAACCTTACTTCTGAAGTGACGAGGGAAGGGGGACATTTTGTGTTTGCTCTCTTGCATTTAGGAGGATGGGATTTCCATTGTTGCGTTCAGCCGTTCTCTAACCGCCGATCCTATTTATCGATTAAAGAAACGCTCTTTCATGCTCTGCAACAGGCGAGTGCTGCTAATGTGATTTTAGGGATGGCGGAGTGGTTTGGCGACCAGACCTTTAGTTTAGACGATCTATTTGCAGAAGACCGCCTGCGGATCATGACTCTTCTGACCCAGGAAACCTTAACCCGCGTGGATCAGTTGTATACCCAAGTGTATCGGGATAATTACGGCGTGTTAAGGGCATTTCATCGAGACAATATGCCCCCACCAGCGGAGCTACAGGTGGCAGCGAATATGGCCCTGTCCCAGCGCTGTTTTAGCCTGTTGAATGCTCTGAAACCCGATAATTTTGCTTCACCCGAAGGATTGAGTGTGCTGCTAGAGTTAGAGGCGATCGCCAAAGAAGCTGAATCTCTCCATTGCCATCTGACTATTCCCGATGGTCAAGAAATCCTAGAGCGCTTAACCTTACTGGGATTTTGGGAAGTTCTGGAAAATAATGATCCTGCCAGCTTAAATCATCATCTGGAGCGACTAGAACGATTGATCGACCTCTCCTGTCGTTTGCAGGTAGGATTATGCTTAACTCGCTGTCAAGAGCTATACTTTAGTTATCTGCATAATAAGATTATTCCTCGCTGTTTTGGTATTTCGACTTCAGCCTTAAATGGCTCGGAGGAGGAAGACCCGTTAGAGAGCGAGGATACCTCATCGCAGATGACCTTAGATTTGCCTCAAAGCCGTCGCCTGCTGCGTCTGGGCCAAACCCTAGCCATTGATGTTAGCGTTTGGTTAGAACGCTTAGAGTAATGCCCTAACCCCTTGAGGAACTCAAAGGAGAGTCGATCATGAAACGTTCCCGTCGCCGAACCCAAACTGCATCTACCCCCAAATGGGCCCCGTTATCGAGAATAAAATGGAGACGTGGGGGATTGTGGTGGGTATTTATTCCCCTATCGGGGGCGATCGCCATTTTCTGGAAACCGATCGCCAATCCAGACACCCTCAATCAGATGGGAACGAATATTTCTACCAATGTTCAGACTTTCCTGAGTCCCCTTACCCCTTATATCAATGATCTGAAAGAGACTCTTGAAAGAGCGCAAACCATAGATCCCGTGCAACCCTCTTTAGCTCAACCCGAAGAAAATGGAGACACCGGATCGCCATCATCGACTCAATCGGATCTGTTAAGCGACTCAGAACTGCAACAGATCATTGCGGCTCTATCCCTAGAGGAAATCGGCGAAGAAATTAACACACTCTCCTCGCCTTCTTTATCCGCTCCCGTTTCCTTGGACTTCTCCCCATCTGGGAACAAGGAGAAAAAAAGTCCTCTGTCTGCTTCCCATCCTCTGGTTTCTTCGGTTCCCTATTGGAGTCAAAAACCTGCTCAACCTGAACCCGAAGAAATTCTCTCTGTCTCTCCAACATTTAGCTCTTCTCTCACCCCAACCACCGGGGAAATTGTCGAATCAGTGACTCAGAACTTACCTACTGATGGTTCCAGAGTTTTCGGGTCAAACTTAACCTCAACCCGTCAACTGCCCAAAACTACGTTGCCAAACAACACGCCACAAACAACACTCAATGGCAATTCCAGTTCAGGAAACCTACCCTCGTCCTCCGTCTCAGAAACTCGCAGTTTTGGCTATAGTCGCTTATCTCCTTTTGTTGATACCTCTCCTGAATCAACTCCCTCTAATCCTTTCACCCCTCAAACTCAATTCACTGCTCCCGCTGGCTCCATTCGTCCCAGGGGATATGGTTTGATTCAACCGACGACTCCATCTTTAACTGTACCGAACCCTCAAAGGCGATCGCTCTATCCCGTCCCCAACTCCAATCCCTATGAGATCAATCCCAATTAGAGGCTGAATATGGAAACCCCCATTATTTCTTTACCTCCTCAACTAGCTCTCAAAATCAATTTAACAGAGGAGCAATTTTGGCAATTGTGCCACGAAAACGACAATTTGCAATTTGAGAAAACGGCCCAGGGAGAGTTAATTGTAATGCCCCCAACTGGAGGAAATACCAGCGAACGCAATGCCGATTTAACTTTTCAATTGCAAGCTTGGAATCGGCAAACTCAACTGGGTAAGGTCTTTGATTCTAGGGGCTGTTTTCAACTGCCCAATGGAGCCAATCGCGCTCCCGATTCTTCTTGGGTAAAACTAGAGCGCTGGGATGCTTTAACGGAGAAAGAACAAGATCGATTTGTGCCCTTATGCCCCGATTTTGTGGTCGAGCTGATGTCTCCTAGCGATACCTTATCGCAAACTCAAGCGAAACTGATCGAGTAGATAGACAATGGAGCGCAGTTAGGTTGGTTAATTAATCGCAAACAGCGACAAGTAGAAGTGTATCGCCCTCAGCAAGAAGTCGAAATCTTGAACAATCCCCAAATGGTATCCGGAGAGTTGATTTTACCGGGTTTTATCCTAGATTTATCCACAATTTGGTAATGTGGCGATTTTTCTTAACGTCAGTTTTGGTTAAGCAGGCGATCGGGGCGGCGATCGGGGTGCGATGGCTCCGGAGGAGCTTTGGGAGTAGGCTAAAAGTGCTAACTAGAAACCTCTCCATTGCTCCATGCTTAGTCTAGAAGAACTTTTTTGTCATGTCGATGACTTCTGCCAAACGTTTGAACCTCTGTGGAATACCCATCTCCTATCAGCCGGTCTTAAAACCCGAAATCGCTTATCTGGTCTAAGTTTAAGCGAACGCATGACAATTATTATCGCTTTTCATCAAATGGGCTATCGAACCTTTAAAGACTTCTACCAAAAACTGGTTCAACCTTACTGGAAAAAGGATTTCCCCGGTTGGGTAAGCTATTGCCGTTTTGTACAGTTACTCCCTTCATCTCTCCTACCTCTGTGTGCTTACCTGAAATACTGCTTTGGCTCTTCTACTGGTATCAGTTTTATCGATTCCACTAAGCTCAAAGTCTGTCACAATCGACGCATTTCTCAACATCGCACTTTTTCGGGTCAAGCAGCACGAGGACGTACCTCTGTAGACTGGTTTTTTGGCTTCAAACTACATTTGGTAGTTAACGATCTCGGAGAATTACTCAATATCACCCTTACACCGGGTAATATTGATGACCGAAAACCAGTTCCCAAACTGGTTCAGGGCTTGACGGGTAAGCTTTTTGGCGACAAAGGCTACATTTCCCGGAAACTGACTGACCAACTTTGGCAAGCTACTGGTTTACAACTGATTACCCCCTTGAAGAAAAAGATGAAGAATCGGCTTATGCCCTTATGGGATAAGGTTTTACTCCGTCACCGAAGTATCATTGAGACAATCATCGATCAACTCAAAAATATTTCTCAGATCGAACCTACCCGTCATCGTAGTCCTGTTAGCTTTCTCATTAATCTCTTGGCTGGATTAATTGCCTATTGTCATCAACCCAAAAAGCCTTCCCTCAACTTAGAGTCTCTCTTGTCAACGATCGCTTAACCAAAACTGACGTTTTCTTACAGCGCTTCGCGCGGCAGAAGGGTAATAGGTAATGGGAAAACCCTTTTTTAAGCTATAGTGCCCATTTTTCAGACTTTTCATGCGAAGGTGCACTTAAGGAAAATCTCAATTTGAAGCCTTAGAAACTCAGCCATACCCGCTATTTCCTATTTCCTATTTCCTAGTGCAAAGCGCTATAAAAATGCCGCGAAAAACATCCTGCGGAATGTCAACCACTAATTAATGCTTCCACAAATTCATAACTGGAAAATGGGCGTAAATCTTCAATTCCTTCTCCTGCACCAATAAAGCGAATAGGTAAACCGAGTTGTTGGGAAACCGCTAAGGCAACGCCTCCTTTGGCTGTACCATCTAATTTAGTTAAGACAACCCCACTAAGCTGGGCAACTTCGGCAAACACTTGGGCTTGACGTAAGCCATTTTGACCTAGGGTAGCGTCTAAAACTAAGAGTGATTCTACTTTGGCATCAGGTGCTTTCTTATCGATGATGCGGCGTATTTTGCTCAGTTCGTCCATTAAGTTTTTCTTGTTTTGCAATCGTCCAGCAGTATCGACCAGTAACAGGTCTACATTTCTCGATTGTGCGGCAGTAATTGCATCATAAACAACCGCTGCTGGATCAGTGTTTTTACCTGGATTAGCAATAACATCTGTTCCAGTGCGCTCTCCCCAAACTTTGACTTGTTCTACGGCAGCAGCGCGGAAGGTGTCGGCTGCCCCAATTAAACATTGATAGTCAGATTTATTAGCTAAGTGTGCTAATTTACCAATAGTTGTGGTTTTGCCTACGCCATTGACTCCGGTTAACATCCAAATATTGAGGACATCTTGTTCCGGGGCAAAAGTAGTATCGTAGGCTTTGCCACCAGGATAGTCCAAAATATCACAGAGGAGTTGTTTTAAGTAGGCGATCGCCTGTTCTGGGGGTAAACTTTCTTCGCGCAGTTTAGCTTGTAATTGTTCAATAATGCGATCGGTGGCCTCAACGCCTACATCTGCCTGTAATAACAACGATTCAACTTCTAAAATTGCATCTTCATTGAGAGGCCCTTGACCCACAACTGCCTTCAATTGGTTAATTAATCCGCGCCGAGTTTTCCCGAGTCCCTGACGCAGTTGTTGTAACCAATTAATCTCTTCTAAGGACACTTCATCCGGCCGTCTGCCTTGTTTAGCAAGAACCTCAGCCGACCACAGGAAATCTTCATCCAATTCTTGAGGGGCTGGAGAACGACGTTTTTCTTCTGGTTCTGGCGCTTCGACTGCCTTTTCTTTCAGTTCTTCTAACCGCGCTCCCCGCTCTGCTTTAGCTCGTTCTAGGAAGGATACAGGTGCTGGAGTGGGTTCGGGTTCACTTTCAACAACAGGTTCGGGTTCGGGTTCAGTTTCCATAACCGGTTCCGGTTCACTCTCAGATGGTGGTTCCGGTTCACTTTCTGTTGCACTCTCAACAACAGGTTCCGTTTCTGAAGGTTCAACAACAGTTTCTGGGACAACAGCAGGTTCCGTTTCTTCAGGGGTAACGTCTGCTTCAAGTTCCTCTGCTTTCTCTTCTACTTCAGAAGAGGGTTCTACTTCTTGTTGTTCTTGTTGTTGAATATTTTGATAAGCAGCCTTAGCCCACGCCAGATAATCTACAGCCTCTTCCGTTTGTTCTGGTTCAGCTTGCTCCTGTTGCTCTGGTTGCGGTTCAGGTGCAGGGGAAGGAGCCGGAGACTCAGAGCGATTAAACTGGCGGCGAAACCAATTAAAGACCATAGGATTATGTGCAGGTTGTAGGACTAAGGGACTATTGCGATCGCAATCACCAGTGTATCATTGGGCATTCACCAAAAGTACAGTTTGGCGATCGCCCCCTGTACAGCGCTTTACGTTGCGATCCGGCAATAGGGGGACTGAACCCTTAGACCCTAAGCCATACAACCTATTGCCTAGCGCGAAGCGGATTATCGATTTTTAAATTGCCCTAGAAAAACTGGTAATTTGCCGTTTTCTGGTACGAGCATCAAAGATAGAGGCAATATTTCTGATTAGCAATCGACCGGTCGGTGTCACCTCAATTTTCTCACCATTGAACCAAATTAATCCATCTGCTTCCAGGACACGCAGTTCAGCAATTTCTCTGGCAAAATATTCATCGAATTCTAGATCGAAGTGCAAGTGATATTTTTCCTCGATCGCATGTTGGCAAACCTGAAATTGGCACATGAACTCCATAATGACTGCCCTGCGGATGATGTCGTCGCGATCGAGGCTAACGCCTCTTTCAATGGGTAGAATACCGGCATCAATAGCTTGATAGTAGTCTGGCAACTGCTTATGATTCTGAATATAGACATCGTGGAGCATACTAATGGAAGTCATCCCAAAAGAAAATAAATCTGACTCCGGTTTTGTTGTGTACCCCTGAAAGTTCCTGTGTAGGACTCCGGCTTGTTGAGCGATCGTTAATTCATCATCAGGCTTGGCAAAATGATCCATGCCAATAAACACATAGCCTCCCTCCGTTAATTCTTCAATGGTCATTTTAAAGATATCGAGTTTTTCCGATGGCTCTGGTAGAGCATCTACAGGTATTTTTTTCTGAACTGGTTTCATCCAAGGAACATAGGCAAAATTGAAGATCGCAATCCGATCGGGATCGAGTTTTAGGGTCTTCTCAATGGTATCCTTAAAAGTTTCTAGAGTTTGAAACGGCAGGCCATAAATCAGATCGACATTCACACTCTCAAAGCCGGCTTCTCGAATCCAACTCATCACATCAAAGAGCATGGACTCTGGTTGTACGCGATTGATGGCGGCTTGAACTTCAGGATTAAAATCCTGAATGCCAAAGCTAATTCGATTAAATCCTAAGTTTTTTAAGAACAAGATCGCATTGCGATCGATGTATCGAGGATTGATTTCTAGAGAAACTTCTGCATCTTCACTAAAACTAAAATGTTGCTGAAACTGATTCCATAAAAATTCAATTTGATTGAGATTTAAATAGTTGGGAGTTCCTCCTCCCCAGTGGAGCTGATTAACTTTTCTTTCTCGATCGATGAGGGAAGCAACCTGTTCAATATTGCGGGCAACATAGTCCAAATAAGGATCGACTTTCTTTTGGCTCTTGGTAATGATGGTATTGCAGCCACAAAAATAACAGGGACTTTGGCAAAAAGGAATATGACAGTAGAGGGAAATCGGTGTTTTTTTATGGTTCCCCACGGCGATACCCGTTCTAAAATCTAGATCGCCAACATTGGGTTTTAATTCTGTAGCGGGAGGATAACTGGTATATCGAGGTAGAGGTTTATCGTATTTTTTGAGTAAATTTGAGTCGAATTTTACGGTTGTTTGTGGCAGAAGTTGCATCGCTTTACCTTAATAATTTTGTGATTTGAGTTTCATTAGGAGCAGGAGAAGCATAATTGATTAAAGCCACCCCTGCTCAATACTTATTCAGCGGCGGAGACTAACTCCACTGAACTGGTGCCGGGCGCTCTTTCTGTACTTCCGGGCTTATCTTGCCGGGTGAGTAAATCGAAGGTATGATCGCCGATCGCTGCTTTTACGGCTGGTTCGAGTTCATGGACAACATTGCGGTTGAGTCGAAACGCAATGTTGGCTTCATCAACAATTTTTTGAGCTAGGGCATCATTAACCGGGAGTGAATTCAAAGCATCGCGGTACTTAGCCTTGAATGCCTTTCTGGCCTCGACGGTGGGAATTTGGTCGAATTCATGGAGTCCAGTCCCCTTATCTGGAGGCAATTCTAAAGCTGAACGAACAATATTTCTTAAAGCCTGACCGCCAGAGAGATCTCCCATATAGCGAACGTAACAATGGGCAACCAGAAGTGCCGGTTCGGTATTAGCTACTTCATGGATGCGGTCAACATAATTTTTGCCTTCGGGTGAAGGTTGGATTTGTTCTTTCCAGTCTTCCCCATAGTAATAGGCTAAGTCTTCCTCTAATTTCCCTTTGCGCTCTAGTTCGGGGAAATAAATGGGAGCGATCGCTTGATGGTCTTTGTGGCGCTGTACTTCTTCTTCGAGGGCACTGTAGAGGAAATACAAATCTGCGGTTAACAGGCGGAAAGGCTCTCTTTCCACAATCCCTTTGAGAAAACATTTCATAAAGGCTGTGTTTTCAGCCATGGTATGGGATTGTTTGGTTCCTTCCCGAAGTTGGCTTGCCAAATTGTTACTCATCTTTGCTATCTCGTAAAAGTCAACTACTTTTTTGGTTTAATTTCAATAGTTCAATTACTGTATAGCGATATATAATTTTGAGCAACTAAAGCGTATTAAAACTTAACAAATCGCCATCGAGTAGTATCGCAGAGAATCAGTGGGTTAGGACAGTTTGGTTATGGTTTGAGGCAATAGGCAAGAGAAAATGTCCTAACTCTTCCTTTCTCTGCTATAGAGGCGAAAAATTTTCCGCCTCTATAGACACCATCGTTGTTGATCGAGCATTCTGTACCAACCTCAACTGAAGTGACTTTACCTATACCTACTTAGACTGCTCTTCCTTGAGTAACGTCACCACCCGACGCAACACCCCATTAATAAACCGATATTCCTGATCCCCACTGTAGCGTTTGGCTAACTTCACCGCTTCATCAATGGCTATCCGTTCATCCAGGTTAACGTACAAAATTTCTGCTACTGCAATTCTGAGAATATCGCGATCGATACGAGCAATGCGCTCTAACTGCCAATTGACCATCGCCTTAGATAAAATAGAGTCCAATTCCTGGTGATTTTGAACGACCCGACTCACTAACTCTAAAGCATAATCTTGAACAACCGTTTGTTCTTGATAATAATGAACTTTCTCGGGAAACGTCATTGCATCGCCCAATTGATTAATAGCCATTTGGGTCAGTTCAACCGCCTCTTTGAGCATCGCTCTAGAGCTGGCAATATTGGGGGCCACCGTTTCGCTATTCAACAGGCGATCATTTCCTCTCTCCAACTGAGCCGATGCCATCTCTAAAGACTCTGATGCTTCCGTTTGCAACGTCTTCACTGCGGCTAAGATCATCGATTCAAGGTTTTCGGGAGTCTTTCGCTTAGAAAACTGGGAAAGACTCAGCAAGGCAAGTTCACGAGCAATTTGGCGCGGTTGCATAATTTTTAAAAGCCGAAGATTGGCCCTCTAACACTACTCAACTTTAGAAGATTCCTCAAGAGTCAGAGAAACCGTTAGGCCAAGTTTTTCAGCAGGATTCTCAGTCAATTGAGACTTCTTCCGATCCTCTAGTGTATATCCTGATTGCTCATCCGCTGGCGGAAGTAGTGCCATTGTGGGGTTAACGATACCGGCTGAGACGACCACCTTAAAGGCATCTTCAATGGAGATTGCTAAATTAATCACGTCTTTCTCTGGAACGATCGCATACCATCCAGTGGTAGGATTTGGTGTAGTGGGAATAAATACATTAATCATCGGCTCTGGAAACTTGGAGCGTAAATCTGAACTCACCGGACCAGTAACAAATCCCATTGACCATAGTCCCTCACGAGGATATTCGACTAACACGACTCGCCGAAACTTATCCTTAGAATCTCTGAGTAGGGTTTCCAACAATTGCTTTAAGGTTTTATAAACCGAACCAGCCAAAGGAATCGCCTGTACAATTCGCTCCCCCACATCCAACAACCAGCGGCCGACGATATTCCGAGCCATCAAACCAATGACCAGGATACTGAGTAAGGGAACGGCAAGTCCGACGACTAGATTGAGAAGAGAGACCAAAATCGGATGTAGTCCATCAAAGGGGTTCACCTGTTTAGGAATCTGGGTGAGGACATTGACCACCCAACTGGCGATGGTAATAGTTAGCCAGATGGTGGTTGCCAATGGGATCACCACCAGCAAACCAGCAATCAAATCATTCTTCAAATCTTGCTTCAAGCGTTGGAACACAAAGATTCTCTACTCAGGGAACAGGGAACAGGGAATAGGGAATAGGGATGATCCCCACTATTGGCTATCTTAAAACACTTTGTCGGCGATCTGTGGAATCGGTCATGGGTAATCGGTAATCGGCGATCCGTAAATAGGGCTTTGTTTGTAGTAAGCACGAAGAGTGCTTAAAAGCCTAGCTGGAGAGGGCGAAAGCCCTCACTACAAACCAAATCTAATGCATTAAATTAGATTTCCTTCGTTGTAGGGCTTTAGCCCTCTGAACATTTTATTGCTCAAGCCCTACAACCAATTGCAGCTAATGCACTATTTTAGGTGAAACCATCCACTACCCACTTAACGACCCATGACTATTGCCTATTGCCTATTGCCTCCTCTTGTGAATTCTGGGCAGAATTCTCCTGTGGCTTTAAGGTCTGTGGATCTAACTCAGGGACGGGTAAATATTGCATTTCCCAGGTTTTCAATAAAATCAGATATTCATAAAAGGCTTGTAGAGTACACCAAGCCAAACCGGGCGAACCATCCCAACATCCCCCTAAAATGAAATACATATAGAAAAATCGTACAACTGGGCGAAAGGGTAGACGCAAGGAGAGATCTTTAAGCGCTCGTCGTCTAGCGACTTCGGTTTTCCCAAAGACTAACTCAGCCCAGTTGACCTTCCCTTTTTCCAGTTGACGGATGGTTTCGGCGGCTTCATCGGTCGAATAGCGATTATGCTTTTCGAGCCACCGACTGAGACCTTTACTACAGGTATAGTGAGGATAGGTTTCTTTGAGAAATCCTGTGGGGCCATCACACACTTCTCGTTCAGTATGGCCATAATCGCTAAACCAAACTCGATCGGGACACAAGAGTCGCAATTGATACCGGGGATACTGAGTACTGTAGCGAATCCAACGATTCATGAACATCACTCGTTCTGCCACATAGTAACCCACTTTGTCGGCTGATTTAACCGTCTCTAAGCACTCGTTAAATAACTCAGGGGTCATGCGCTCGTCTGCTTCTAGGATATATATCCAAGGATGTTTAGCAGGGACTTCTTGGAGCATCCAAGTGCGTTGACGGCCATGGCTTTCAAATTTATGCTCAACAACGCGAACGGGATAACGTTGGGCAATTTCGACAGTGCGATCTCTACTGAACGAATCTACCACAATTACATCATCCGACACTAGAGCAGATTCAATACAAGGGCCAATATCCAGTTCTTCGTTATAGGTGAGAATATAAATTGAGAACATTTTCAAGTCAATCAGAGCTAAAACTTCAGGAGCAGGTCGCTTCACCTCCACGCATAGCGGAAGACTATGGGTGGAGCACTGCGACAGATCTCGGTAAGGTCAAAAAGCGATCGCTCCCTCATGTGGGATTCTAGTGGACTGAAACAGCTCAAATCGGGCATTATGATTCTGATGGTATGGGTGAAATTTTCCCCATCCTCTCGCTCTTAACGCCCTTCCCCATCTTCATCTCATGCTACGCTTACACTGAAACGGTACACTAGGTTTGGCGATCGCTCAAAACAGAAGGATCTTACCGACGGCGCTTCTTGCGTCCTCCACCTCCGAGTTGTACACCGGTCAAACCAATGCCCAAATACCCAACGGCTAATAAGGCTCCATTCATCGATTGAGACATCGATTTTACCGTAGTCACTTGGGCCCTTTCTTCCCGTTGCATCTTTTCTTCCTCGATTTGAGTTCTTGCCCGTTCGGGGAGAGCAGTTACCTGTTGATCGATGAAGTTATCAATTGCACTCGGATCATCCCTGAACTGTTGGAGTAATTCAGCTTGTCCTTCTGGTGCTTGCTCTATAGCTTGTTGAAATTGCTCCTCATTACTAATTAAAGTATTAATCTGAGTCCTAAACTGTTCTCGACGTTGATCTAATCCCGCCTGAAATTGGGGATTGTCCAATTGATCTTGCAATTGTTGTTCAGCTTGTTGGGCTTGTGCTTCCAAATTTCTCAGGGCACGGTTACGACTGCGCACAGTATCAACGCTATGTAGGGGAACCACTAAGAGATAAACAATGCCTAAAATCAGAGAGACTAAGACGGCTGCTGACCGCAACATCCCCTGTTTAGAGCCGCTTGTCCCTTCTGAATCTTTGATCCAAATTCCCCCTAAGAGTAGGGCAACTCCAACCAAGGGAATTACTCCTCGGTCAATTAACTGACTGGTAAAATTGAGTCTCCATTGAGGACTCAGAAGGTTAGGAGGAATAGCGATAATCAGAATATCAATAATAAACGAGACAATCATCACTAAGCCCACCAGTTGCAGTGACCGGGAGGCTAAGGGAGAAATAGGGTTGCTACTTGCTTTCATATGAAATGGTTACGTTTTACGATCAGAATATTGAGAGACCCTTGAAAATGCCCTGAAGTCGTTGGCCGAAGATGACCAGAACCAGGATAACATCGAAAACCGATGAACTGGTATAGTGCTGCGTGCTAGGCAAAAGGCAAAAGATAATGGGGGCTAGTTAAAGCAAAAACAGTTGACTCATTCCTGAATTACCCATTACCAGCGCAAAGCGCTATATATTACAGTTTAAGCGATCGCTCTTGTATGAATTATCCTCAGATGGCTTCAGGTGTCTCATGATTTCTAGTTTCACTCCTATTTTGGCAAACGTCTATGTTCCGATCACTCTCTTAATCTTGGGATTGGGGTTCTGGGGACAGCCAAGTCTTGCACACCTCTCTTCCCCCTTGTTGATCACTCAAGAGGAAATCCCTAATGATGAAGAGGAAACCCCTAGTGATGCCCTTGATGAGGCTCAAAAGTATAATCAACAAGGGATTGAGTTGATGAAATTGGGGGACTATTCCGAAGCGGTGGAAGCCTTTCAACAGGCATTGGAAATTTATCCCAATTCGGAGAAAATTTATTCTAATTTAGGCATTGCCCTAGGTCATGATAGCCGATTTGACGAAGCCGTGGTTGCTTTTCAGGGGGCCCTGGAGATTAATCCCCAGAATTGGGAGACCTATAATAATTTGGGGATTGCCCTAGGCTCTCAGGAAAAGTACGATCAGGCGATCGCAGCTTTTGAGGAGGCGATTGTCCTCAATCCAGATGCTCCCATGTCCTACCATAATTCTGCCGTAGCCTATATCAAACAAGAGAAATGGGAAGAGGCGATGACCTCCCTTGAGGCTGCCCAGGAGCGCTATGCAGATTTGGGGCAAACGGAGGTGGTTGAGTTAATCGATCAGGTTTTATCCGATTTGCAAGAGAAAATTGGGGAGTAGGCAGGAGGGACAGTCGGCAGTAGGCAGTTAGCTATCTTCTCCGTGTCCCCGCGTCCCCCCATTCCTCATTCCTCATTCCCTATTCCCTATTCCCTATTCCATCCCCCTTATCTTGGAAAACATCGACCAGGTAGGGGGAAAGTTCCTGATTGAGTTGTCCCGCTTTGATAAACTCGGCATAGGTATCTGCTTCGATCGCCAAAAGTTCCTCCCGCAATTGTTCAATAGCATATTCTCTCGTTTGGGGATGTTGTTGGCGCAGTTCTTGAATGTTCCGCTCTAACTGCTCTAACTCTCCTTGCACAAGTGCAGCTTGATAGCGATAGTATTCTGGCTCAATTTCCGGCCGTTGTTTGCCGGATGTTAATGTTTCCATGACTCGATTCAGTGCTACTCGGCGAGCCACGGCTTCTAAATATTGCCGTTTTAGGGGTTCATCACCGAGGAGGTTTAAGCCTTGTAAGAGGGGTTTGATGGTTAAGCCTTGAACTAAGAGGGTAAAAAGAACCACACCAAAGACAGTTGCGCTGATTTGATCCCGTCCTTCTAGGGCAATGGGTAAACTGAGGGCTAGGGCGATAGAAACGGAGCCACGCAACCCTCCCCACCAGAGTACGGTTTGTTCTTTCCAATTAATATCGACTTCAGTTATCCAATTACTCAATGTGCCTAAGCCATAAATGGAGATCGCCCGCGTAACAATCATGGCAGCGATGGTAATGAGAATCTCATCTAAATTTTCCATCAGACTAGAGAATTGCATCTGATCTCCAATCAAGAGGAAAACAATGGAGTTCACAAAAAAGGCTAAAAATTCCCAAAATTCACTGACAATGACGCGGGTGCGGGGATTCATGCCAATACGGGAGCCAAAGTTACCTAAAATTAAGCCTACAGTAACCACGCCAATGACCCCCGATCCGCCGGCTTCTTCAATTAAAATGTAGGTTCCATAGGCGGAAATCAGGGTTAAGGATTGTTCGACTAAGGGTAAATCAAAGCGCTGGGTAAGATAGGAAATGCCAAAGCCAATTAGCCCACCAATACCCAATCCTAAACCGACAAAGACGGCAAAATGAACAATACTTGCTTGCCAGTTAAATTCTTCTATGCCTAGGGGAATACCGACAAGCAAACTAAAAGCCACTACCGCCACCCCATCATTAAACAGGCTTTCCCCTTCCATCACTACACTCAAGCGTTTGGGAGCGCCTAATTCCCGGAATAGAGCAACCACAGAAACGGGATCGGTTGCCGAGAGACTTGCACCTAAAAGCAGAGCCGTGGCTAGGGGTAAACCGGTGAGTTGATTGACTCCCAAACCAATTCCCACCACGGAAATAGCTACGCCGAGGATGGCAAAGAGGCTAATGGGAACAATATTTTTTTTCAGCCCTGACCATTTTAGATTCCAAGCGGCTTCAAAGAGCAGGGGAGGGAGGAAAATGGAGAGGATCAGCTCAGGGGAGAGATTAACCAACCGCACATCGACGAGAGCCAGTCCAAGTCCAACAATTACCAGCAGAAGGGTGTAGGGGATCTGGCGAAACCAAGGAACGATTTGGGGTAAGGTGGCAACGCTGAGGGAAACGGAGAGGACAAGGAGAAATTGCTGGAGGTTAGCGGCGATCGCTCCCTGTTCTTCTGCTACAGTCGCTATCAGCATGGTCAGTTACTCCAAATGCTCTGGCTCAAGTCAGGGTTATTGTATCCGACCCTTGGGGAGTTTGCTAGGGTCAATCCGTTTGTACCGACTTTTTCCAATGCTTAGATAGTTTTCGAGTCAGGTGTACTTTTTAGCTGGAGTAAGGGTTATGGGGAAGAAGCCCGTAGTACAAACCCTTAATGTATCATAGTGAACGTAATGTGTGTGAGATTACAGCTTTTTCTTATATGAGTCAAATGAAAGATTTATTTCCGAGTTATTGCCCTAGCCAGAAAGAATTCAAGGAAATCTGGCAATCAGCAATTTTTATCCTAGATACCAATGTTTTGCTCAATCTGTATCGCTACTCAGAAGAGACAAGGAAGCAGTTTTTTTCAGTTTTAGAAAAATTATCCGATCAACTCTGGATTCCTTATCAAGTTGCCCTGGAATTCCAAGATAACCGTATACGGGTTGTCCAACAGACAAAAAAGACATTTTCAGGTTATAATTCGTTTTTGAAGAACTTGAATAAGTCTTTAAATAATTTAAAGTCTGATGAATCTATTAAAGATTCATTAAAATATTATTCTAGTATTGACTCGAAAGCGAGAATCGGTATTTGAAGCTATTGAATATCAAGCCGTGTATTCTTGGCTCAAAAATGAGTACATAGGTTGTTTAGTTGAAAAAAATACAGAACTTCTTCTAGAGTATGGTGTTGTAGATAAGCATACAGGTCAGGTTTTAGGTTTTCAAATCAAAAACCAAGTTATTAACATAGATTTTATTGGGTCTGATTTGAAGGGTTATATACAGATGAAACCACTCTATAACTTCCAAGGTGCAGAGTTAGATGAAATGACATTTATATTAGCCGCAAGAGATAAAAAAGAAGCAATTTTAGAAAGTCAAAAAGTAGGACAAAAAAAAGATGATGCTCCTCTCCCTTTCGGAGTTAATATACTAATTGGATTTGTGAATAATTCTGATAATGAGTTAGAAGCTGAGTTGACCATAGTATCGGAGTTTAGGGGAACTCAGGAAAGTTAACACAAAAATGCGATCGCCTTCTCTATCTCTAATACAGATTATTTAATCCCTCTCGGGTGGGAGAGGGATTCGTTTCCCAAAGTTTAAGTATCGTACATCCGCGCTTCTATAGCATCGGGATGTTCTTCACAGTATTGCTCAAACTTGGTTTTGGTGATTTTCTGGGCTTGCTGGTGAGCCGCTTCGGCTTCTAGCTCTTCGACAATATCCCAAGCAACCGCACATTCACGGGAGTTGGGACCTTTCTCTTTACAAATTGCCCGTGCTTCAGTAAGTGCCTTTTCAATTTCTTCTTGTAGGGTGACGGCTTTGGGTTTTTCGAGAAAATCACCGCGATTGAGAATATCGGTAATCGAAATAATGCCCATGACTTCGCCACTAATTACGGGAGCGCGATGCAGTTGTAAATTCGCAAATAACCGGGCGACATATTCAACACCTAAATCGGGATTGATTACCACACAGGGTTTGGTCATAATTTCATAAACCCGGACTGTTTTAGGGTCAGTTCCATAGGCAGTGACTTTATAAACTACGTCACTTTCAGTTACAATCCCATAGCTATCTTGCTCATGACGGCGTTTAACGATGAGCGAACGAATGTTCTTTGCTCGCATGAGTTTAACGGCTTCCTCTACTGTGGCTAAACCGCCAATCATCACCACATCTTTGGTCATGATATCTGATGCTTTTAACATGTTTTTTCCTCTTTCAAGTCTCTGTTTACAATCGAGTTAAGATTGGAGATTATCAATGTACTAATTGGGGAGCAATTGGGTTAATTTGTTCCTCTAAATAACCATACCACTGTTCGAGACCAAAACCACTGCGGGCAGATATTTCAAAAACTTGGGCTTGTGGGGCGACTTGCTGAAGGTTTTTGAGGGCAATTTCGCGATCGAATCCAACGACTTCAGCAATGTCAATTTTGTTGAGCAAAATGACATCAGCACTCTTAAACAGGGTAGGATATTTAAGGGGCTTATCTTCTCCTTCTGTGGTGGAAAGTAGGGCTATGCGCAAGGTTTCGCCGAGATCGTAGGCAGCGGGACAAACCAAATTGCCGACGTTTTCTATGATCAAAAGCTGTAATAGGTCAAGGGGAATTTCGGCGATCGCCTGGGCAATCATATCGGCTTCTAAATGGCAGATACTGCCGGTGGTAATTTGCACGACAGGTGCGCCGGTTTCCCGTAATCTTTGAGCATCATTATCAGTGGCTAAATCTCCCACGATCACCCCTGCGGGGAGTCGTTTTCCCAGATCCGAGAGGGTGCGTTGAATCAGGGTTGTTTTGCCAGAACCTGGAGAAGAAAGGATATTCAAAACTAACAGCCCTTTGGCTAAAAAATAGCCTCGGTTGCGTTCAGCGAGGCGGTCATTTTTGGCTAAAATGGCTTGGTGAACCGGTAGGGTATGGGTATGGGCACGATCGCCGTGATGATGATCGTGGGCATGATCATGATGATGATCATGGGGGGGATGAGAATGGCTATGAATCTCAACTTTTCCAGGGGTTACAGCACAACCACAATCAGTACACATGGATTTAAGAAACCTCCAAGGATGCTAACTCTAATTCTTTCCCTTGACGAACTTCCCGGCTTAGTTGTCCACAGTGGGGACAGATATGAATGATGTCACTGGGATAGAAGTTTTCCTGACAATTGGAACAGTAACATTCAACCGGTATGGTTTCGATTTCTAGTGTAGCACTCTGAGCAATTGTATTTTGAGTCACGACATCAAACGCAAAGTTTAAAGCTTCTGGAACAACACCGGAGAGTTCTCCCACGTTGAGTTTAATCCGATGAATTTGTTTTGCCCCTTGGTTTTGAGCGTGGTTGAGGGCAAGTTTTAGGGTTTCTTCCATGATACTAACTTCGTGCATAGTCAATTAAAAATTAAACCTTAAAAATCAAAGAGTGTGATGATTTTGGATCAGGTGGGTGATGTGGTTGAGGGCAATTTCAACGCGCTGTTGTGCCAGGGGGGAGAGACGATCGCTGTCGGAAAAGTCTACCCCAGGGACGCTAATTATCCAGGCTTGGGGTACAGTTTGATATAACCATTGGCACAGGGAAAGTAAGCGAGGAGGGCTGAGGGAATGTCCCCAAGGTAATCCTTGTTCTGGCACTGGTTCAAGTTTGGATCGGGTTACATCGTCTCCGGATAGGGCAGCATCAACAAAAATAGCTAACTGGACTTCGGATAATTCTTGGGCTAACTCTGGCATAAGCTGATGGACAGCACGCGATCGCACATTCACCCATTCCCACTGTTCTACCCTCATCGCTACCGTTTGCCCAATGCCATCATCACCTCGTAGAAGGTTACCATAGCCGATAACTAGGACTGTGGGTGAGGGATGGGATGGGGAAATCATTACCATTTAACCGTCATGGGGTTATGGGATCAGTTGTGGCTTGAATCGTAACGGTGTTGGTTTAGCGATCATATTTTATGTGTTCCACAATGTATCCCAAGTCTTGCTAGTTTTCTTAAATACCCTGCAATCAGGTCTGATGACAGAGAACTTAACTTTAAATTAATCATTAAATGACCTTGTTCGCGATCGCTGATTTGGAGAGCGTTAGTGGGAATATCGGGTAAAATGTCGGTGGGATCGGGCAAAGAGCTACGATAAACCTCTTTACCGGTACGCAGGTAGGCGATCGCCCCATCTTCAAATTGAATGTAGTCGATATTACTCCATTCAATCTCTTCAGGCTCATCCCGACCTCGTTGTAGCAACAGGATTTGCTCATTCACTTCAATAATACGCCCCGATCGCTGGTTTGAATTCGTTAAAGAAACGATCGCTGTTGTGGGGAGGGAAACCAACAGAGAAGAGTCTGTAGCGTTTGTTTGCTTCAGGAGAGTGGGAGTAACCGTTTGTGGAGAGGATGCGAATAAAGAGAGGTTGGGGAGGGTTATGCAGGCGATCGCCCCTAGGGTCAGGGTTGCCAGTTTAATCCACGTCTTTATCATGGTAAAATACACACAACGCTGCTTATACCATTTCTCTATGAAGATGCGCTGAACAAGGGGCTGAAGCCCCTTGCCCCCCAAGGATCGATTAATGGCAGGCTTAAAGAGAAATGGTATTAGATTAGTATAGCCAACTTTCACCTACTATTGTGCCTTCCTCTTCTCCTCCCGAATCCGGGAATGAACCCAGCATTTTACGAGGATTTGCCAGTTTAATTGGTTTACTCGGTCCCTCCCTATTTTTCACCGGTTGGATCTATCGCTGGGTCTATTTTTTCCAGTTTCATTTAGAACTGACAACCCTAGATTTTTCCATTGAATCCTTTTTCATTGTTCCCATTCAGGTGATTTTAGGCGACACTAGCGCCATTATCCGTGCTGTAATTGCCATAATGTTAATGGTAGCCGCAATTCATGTCACGTTATGGTTCATTTCCGGATTAAAGAATATCGAACAATGGGATAAAATCAGCCAAATTTTCTCTGCCCATCTCTTCAAAACCTTTGCAAAACTTAGCGATCGAGTTCCCAGTTTTCCCTATTCACCCGATCCGAGCGCCATCAATGCTTACAGTTTGCCAGAAGAACAATCTGAACTCTACCATAAAACGGTCAAAGTTCTGTCTAAGATTTTCCAAGCCTTGAATCAATTATTCCGCTCTCTGATTCACTTTAATCCCCTCACATTTGACGCAGTAAAAGTCTTGCGTTCCTTAGTTGATGAAACCGTGATTGTGGCTTGGGTATTGATTATCCTCTTCCATTTAGCGCGTACCCAAGCCATTCAGGATGCTCAACGGGATATGGGCATCAATTCCACTTTACCCGTGGTCACCTTTATTGTGCCAGACGAGCAAATTCCCTTGGGACGGCAACTCGACGATCCAGCCAATAATAATCTACCTATAGAAGGCTTTAGGTTTTTTGGCGATAAGGAAGCATTTAAACATTTTATTAATAGAGAAGATACCCTAGTCTACAATCCAGAAAAGCCCACACGGGTTTGGCGTTTGCTCCTAGAGCGAGATGGCTGGATTTATCTCTTACCCACAACTCCAGGAAAAGAAGAAATCGCTAAAAGTCCCCGCGTCGTGGCCATTCAAAAAAGCATCTACGGCAATCAATTAATGATTCTTTCTCCCACAGTTGAGGAGTAATACGGCGCTTTCCACTTCGCGGACATGAAACGCGCGGTAATGGGTAATATCAAGTCCGATGAATAAGTTACGATATAAATGAAGAGTGTCCAAGCAAAGCAATGCCCCGACTCCTTAAGATAGTCCCCCACCAGAGTAGAGAGTCCCTGGGCGTAGCCTACCATCAAGCAAAAGAGGGCCCAG
>NZ_JAQMUE010000082.1 GCF_028330985.1 Roseofilum reptotaenium CS-1145
CTCGATCAGCTAGAAGAAGTGTTGTACCAGCGCTGCCAAACCTTATTGAAACAGCCAGAATTAATTGGAGGGTTAACCGATTTTTACGGGTGGAGTGAACTCACTGCTATATCACAACTTATTCAACGGACTTGATATGATTTCTTTGTTGGGACACTTTAATTAAAACAATTTCTTGATGATACTTCACTCAATAAGGGGCTTAACCCCCTTTTTAATTTTTAACTGATATAGCAGAGAAAGAGTTGGTGAGGACATGGTTCAAGAGTGAAACCTAGCTACCATCACCTATTCCCTATTCCCTAGCGCGCAGCGCTATATTACTGGGGGCGACAAGAACGCCGTTGACGATCGATCTGCGGTTCTTGCCAAGAAAAGGCAAAATGGCTAATGGCTGAAATGCGGCCCTGCCAGCGTTGAAGGTCGCGCATCTGAGCTTCTAAAGAAGGTCGATTTCTGTAGGTTTCCCCCCATTGTCCTGCTAAGACGGGCTTCACTTGCACCTCTTGAGTCGCCATACTCAAGACTCGCTCCACTTGTTCCGTAATACATTCAGTTCCTCCACAAACGCCATAGGACATGGGATGCCATTCCATAGAAGCTGGGAATCGATCCCAAGGTTGTAATCGGGAATCATAACCTTTTCCCACGACTTTGTTGGCATCCGGGAAAAAGACCGCTCCAGTGGGTAACCCTTGGCGTTGAGCTGGGGCACTAGCGAGAGCGAGAAAGTCGATGACTCCTTGCAGAGCATGGGCAACGGTGAGTAACCATAATTCCTGTTGGAGACGATTCTGCTGTTGCCCTAAACTGAGGGAGCTTTGAGGGGCTTGGCGACCTTGCCAGAGGGGTTGACCTTCTTGGGGATGGCGACGATTGGCAGCTTGAATATCGTCGATGGTAATATACCCCTTGCTGATATAGGCTTGAATTAAGTCCCGACCTTTGTTATTGGTGGCTCGTTGATAGAGGGATTGTTGAGATGCCGGGCCATAAATCCATAAATCTTGGACTTTTGTCGCCACCGAAGCGGGGCCAGTGAGCCGAGGATAGCGAATATAATCAAACAGCATTCCATCGGGCTGGCGTTTGAGGATGGAATTAACTAAGTAATAATAGTCTCGTTTGGCTTGGGGATGATAGGGATCGATAAATACATTCTCTGTATCGCCTCCGGTCACATCATAACTGGTATCTTTTTGATCGTGGACGGAGAGACTGGTATCATTATTGCCATTGCGAGCCAGGACTTGTTGGCGATCGCCAAGCAGACTATAGTTATACCCAAAATTCATCGAAAACAACCAGGCATAAACTCGTAATCCCCTTTGTCTGGCTTTCTGAATCGCTAAGGCTAACAAATCCGCGTTTTCTTGTCCTTGAAGCCGAACGACAGAGGGCCAAGGTGTGGGGTTATCATTGACCGGTAAGAGGACTTGGCTATCATAAAATACCTCAACATAGACTTCGTTATATCCCTTATTAACAATCTCATCCATCACTCGATCCAAATTCCCGTTGAATAGATCGCAGGGATAGAGCCGTAGCCAAATAGCCTGGGTTTGCGGCCAAGTGCGATTGCGACAATTTTGCAGTTGGGCAGTATGTTGTTGAATCAAAGCTTGATAGCGCTGTTGGGCTTCTGAATTTCCACTCAGGGCTGCTTGACGGATCTGTTCCTTTTCTTGCCGCTCTCGATCGGATAACTGACAATAGGCATTGACTGCCGCAAAGCTCGATTTGACTTGAGTTAAGGTTCCTAAAATCGGCGACAGAACCAGCAACAGGGCAAGCCAAAGATTCAACTTTTGAAGTCTCAAGAATGGAAAAGTCATGAAAAAAGGATTAATCGGGTTGTAGTACCTTGTAGAGGCAGGGAGAATCTGGATTAGGCGATCGCCAAATATTGCTCGTCATCTTAACATTAATTCAATTGAGCCAGATCGTCGATCCGTACTTTTCCCAATCTTCATACCCCTGTGAAGAGTTGGTAAAGAAGGGGATTTAAGCTAGTCATCAGAGGAACTGGCAGCTTAAATTAGGCATATGACATGCACTTAATCTTATTGAAACCCCTAAAGATAGCCTACCTCAGGAGAAATAATGATGAAATCTTCTCAAGTCTTTGCTGCGATCGCCACTACCACCACCTTAAGTGTAATGGCAATGACTAGCGCTGCCCAAGCCTTCACCATCGGTGGCCATCTGAACGGGGCAGAATTTGACGCTTTAGGTTTAGACATTCCCTGGGCAGCCGAAAGCCGCATTGGTCGCGTAGGAGACCATGAACTTAATATTCATGACTATACCAACAGTGCCCAAAATCGGGTTCAAGCCAACTACGACAACTGGGTGAGTGGCGAAGCTGTTGATTTTTCCTTGGTTTTTGACAGTGCGCTCAATACCCTTACTTATACAGTAGCTGGTATTGAACTGAGTAAAACTGAGATCTTCGAGGATAATTTTTCTGACCTCTACATCCGCACAGCCGCTCGCAAAGAAGGAACCAGCATGGTAGTCAATAACTTATTCTTGAGCGATGCAACCCTGTCATCAAGTATTGGAGATTTCTCCAGTGCCTCCTGTTCTGGAGGAGTCGGTTGTGGATACAATGATGCCGACTACCTTCACATTGGCAATATTGTGGGTGACTTTACCCTAACTGGACAATCAACCATGACTTGGGGCGCAGTGCAACCCAAGAACTCTAATCTTGCCTATCAAATTAAATTGGTTGAAGGCGGTGGAGATGTTCCAGTTCAAGTCCCTGAGCCTGCTACTTTATCACTGTTCTCCCTGGGCTTGGTTGGTGTGTTAGCCAGTCGTAAACGCCGTCAATCCTAATTAAAAATTAGTCAACAAGGTTGTGATGCTGTAGGGGCGTGTTCTCCAAAATCTAGGATACCGATCATCAATGAAGTAAACCCGCCCCACCCTCAACAATTGGATTTGGCGATCGCCTCAATTGATTGATGCAAAGCTTTAGTCTTGTTTAGCACCTAAACTCATTAAAGCCTGTATCTGGAGTTCCGTTAATCCACCGATCCCTGTAATATTCATTCCTTCATAAGGACGAGGAATGGTTAGAATTTTCAAGCATTCTCCCGTATGAACATTCCACGACCGAATAGTACAATCAGCGCTACCACTAACCAGGGTTTGACTATCTGGAGTAAAAGCAAGTGATCGCACCGTATGTTTGTGTCCTTGTAGGGTATAGAGGCATTGCCCGGTTTGCACATCCCAGAGTTTGATTTTTGCCCCTCGATCGCCAGGAAGATAACCACTCGCGAGGATTTGACCATTTGGACTCGAAGCAACAGACCAAACTCCTTCAGTCTGTTCGTCCATAGTCTGTATGCATTCTCCCGTAGAAACCCTCCACACTTTGATCGTGCAATCATCGCTACCGCTCACTAGACATTCACCATCGGGACTAAATGCGATCGCCTCTACTTTACTCTCATGTCCGTTCAGAGTTCTAATCTGGCTTAGAGTTTGAATATCCCAAAGTTTAATCGTTCCATCATGATCCGCTCCAGCCAAAATGGGATAATTTTGGAAGGGAACAGCAGGATTGAACGCTAATGACCAACTCCAGGTCACTTCACCCGGTAAAGCTGTCCATTGCTTAGTGCTAAAGTTCCAGACCTTAATTTGTTTCGCTTGATACGAACAAGCCATCAGTTGGCGATCGGGACTCCAGGCGATCGCCCCCACAATTCCGTGAAATTCATCAGTATTGGGCACTAGAGTCGTCCATAACCGACCCGTTTGTGCATCGTAAATGCGAATCGTTTCATCCTCACTACTGCTCGCCAACCATTTCCCATCAGGACTAAAGGCCACAGCCCAAATCCAAGCCGTATGTCCAGGCAAAGTTTTCACACAATTTCCTGTTTCAATTTCCCAAATTCTCACTTGGCGATCTAAATGTCCGCTCCCTATATACTTTCCATCTGGACTAATCGCAATTGACCAAATCCAATTCACATATCCCTGCCAAGTTTGCAAGCATTCTCGGCTTTGAATATCCCAAAATTTTACTGTTTGTTCATTATCTCCGCTAACTAAAAGAGTACTATCTGGATTAAAAGCAATCGTTCGGATCGGAGCCGTATGGCCAGATAATATTTTCAGGCATTCACCAGTCTGGATCTCCCAGAGTCTAATCACATTATCAAAACCGCCACTTGCAACTATTTTTCCATCTGGACTAATCGCTAATGCTTTGATCGCTTTCGTATGACCTTTTAGAGTATGAGTACAGTCTACAGTTGAAACATTCCATAATTTCACCTCTGGTTCAAATCCAGAACTCGCCATTATTTTCCCATCTGGACTAAGAAATACTGACCAAATTCCCTCTTTATGCTCCGTTAAAGTCTTCAGACATTGACCCCTATCAATATCCCATAGCTTAATCGTAGCATCTTTACTAGCACTGGCAAAAACTTGACCATCACCGCTAAAAGCCACCGATAAAACCCATTCTTGGTGACCTTCTAATACCTGCAAACATTTTTGAGTAGTAGCATCCCAAATCCTAATCGTTTTATCGTCACTTCCACTCGCAATAATTGAACGACAAGGATGAAAAACTGCCGTCCATATCAGTTCTGTATGTCCTTCTAAATTCCATACTTCTCCTGTACTGATATCCCACAACTGTAACACAGACGATCCATAGCTACTACTGACAATTTTTTGGCAGCAAGGACTAAAAGATAATGAAGTAATCCACCATCCCTTACTCTGAAAAGTTTTAATCAGATTTCGATCGTGCGCCGTAAAAATGCGAATTTGACATTTGGAATCACCTAGAGCTAAGAATTTACCATCTGGACTAAAGGTAGCAGCATGAACACCTCCCAATTCTTGGGTAAAGGAAGACCGTTTAAAATGACAATTAGAAAAATCAACATCAGGTAATTCAACACCTTGTAAATCTGCTTGTAAAATAGATAGTCCGGAAAAATCATACCCCTTCAGATCAACCTCCAAGGAACAGAGTAAATTAATCATATTTCCAGCAAAATATCCAAAATCTCTTCTCAGATCTTTCTCCCGAACAATCAAATTATTCAGTTTTTGGATTAATTGATATCGAGATCCAAGCCGATCGAGCAGATTTTCTTTGATCGGATTAATAATCGTTCGTTTTTGACTTGCTTTGATATAATCTTTTCCGAATACTTTAAGTAAAGCATGAGAATTCAATAATTGGATATCGCCTGTATTGACTTCATCACAAATTCCCTCGATAAATCTCTCAGTCCAGTATTCAATTAACATCGGTTGTAGCGTAAACGTATTTTTATAACTCCCTCTTTCCAGAGGAAGTCTTAATTCTAGGGAATATAAAGTTTCGGTTAACTGTTTTTGAGCGCTTGTGGATATCAAATCCTCTTTCAACTCTGCAATAGAGACAGGCTGACGATTTATTGCTAACCAGTACATCACTTCTTGTTCGCGTTCAGAGAATCTCTGAAAATACCAATCGAGTAACTTGCGAAGGTCATCTCTTTCATTCTCACTCTCATTCAGAGGTTCTCCTAAGATTGGTCTCCCTTCTTTTAAAAATTCGGCAATATCACCTTGATAAACTTGCTTGATATGCTGGGAAACTAGCTCTAATGTCAAAGGATTTCCATTATACCATTGAATTAATTTATTCCATTGTTCATCTGTCGCCTCAAAATCCGTGGAAATCGTTTTAAAAATATTTTTCCCGGCTTGAGTATCGACTCCTTCTAGCTTGAGCAAACGAACCAGCTTTTTATCCCCTGATAAATTTTGAATTGTTTTAGGCACTTCCCTACTGGTGAATAAAACACAGCTTTGATGTCTAACTCTGCCCAACTGTTCAAAGAACTGACCATAATTGTGATAGCCTTCCCTGTACTGTCCAGCCATGCCACCTTCTTGCAAGATTGTTTCTACGTTATCGAGAATAATCAAACATTTATGTCGATCTAAATGATTCAGTAGCCAAAGGATTTTTTCGTCTGTTCTTTGACTGAATAAAGTTTCACTTTGTTTGTCAAAAAAATGAATAATATCGTCCAAGAGATCGTCGAGTCGTGGAGCGTTAAGCAATTTTCGCCAAATGATGTATTTAAACCGATCTTTAATGCGATCGACTAGGGTTAAAGAGAGATCGGTTTTACCTATACCGCCTTTATTGAACTGGAGGGATAATCCAGTTTTCCCGACTCCTGCAAGTCCCACAATTCCAACTAATCGACATTGCTCGTCAACAATCCATTTTATGAGAGTAGATAATTCATCTTCCCGTCCAAAGAAATGGGTGATTTCTGGAGCATCTCCCCAGTCTTGATAAGGAGAATTTGCATCAGGATCAATACCACCCAGCTCATTTGAGGGATCATCTACAATTCCCTGCCACTCCAGTCCTAGCATTTGGCATAAAGCTTGGAAAATTTCTAGGACTATTTTCTGTTTCCCTCTGCGAAATCGATGCCAAGTGGAAACTGAAATACTTGTCGGAATTTCAGTTTCTTTCCCTCCATGTTTGATGGTTTCGCTAGGTAGAAATTGATTGGCTCTATCTGCCCAATCTTCACCTTTCAAGTTCGCCTGTTGTTCCCGTTCTATTTTTGCTATGGCTCGCTTTATTTTTTCTAATCCTTCCGGGGAAGCTTTGGCCGTTTTTCTGTTTCCCATCTTATAGAGTTGACTAAGAAGATCGCATTGACTGAGTTATTATTGTATCACGACTCTACTAACGATCGCAAAAGCGAATCCTTGGTTTGTAAAAATATATGACATGATATCCGATTCATTAGCTTCCTGATTCAAACTGATTTTTACTGATTGTAACTGATATTTAATGATTCCAATTGAATGGATAAGGTTGAGAAAGTCACTGGCATCTTATAAATAGCGTTATTTCCAGTCAGTTCAATAATTATAAAAGAAATATTGTGGCGTTTTAATTGTTTTCTAATTTCAAAAGTTCGTCCGTATTTTTACGATGGCTCTCATCCTGGTTAGGATTATGATTGTTAACAAAGCTATTTTAGCTGTTGTTTTTGAATAGAGAAACAAAGCCATGATCCACTACAATCGCAAATACTTAATGCCTCTACTAACGAGTATAGCTACTATTGGCGCAGTGTTTACAACCAACTCAGCTCGTGCTTATTCAGGCTTTGATAATCGCAGTTATTGGGAAAAGGCGGTTTCTGAGTACACTATTATTACAGAAGATTTTAATTCTGTTGTGGGTTCAGTCAGTTCAGATACCCAATTACCCAGTACGTTGTTTACAGAAATTCCTTTAACTGTGAATAATGGTCAAGCGGAGTCAGAATGGGCAGCATTTGATTTTGTCTTTCCAGATGAAGTCATTGCCTTTGGTTTTGACATGATTTCACCCAATTACTCTCCCAATCGGGATGCTATCTTGGGCAACGTTAAGTTTTTTGACGAAGACAATAATTTAGTCAATCACTTGGGCGTACAATTCACGAGCTATGATGAAGATTTTGTTGGTTTCTTTTTAGGTGAAAACTCAGGAGTTCATCGGATAGAGTATCTTTGGTGTGGGGTTTGGCAAGGAGAAGGTAAGCCTTTAGATTATTGTAGACATGATTCGGCTCAACAAACCATTGATAATTTCAGTTTTGTCACCCCTAATACAGAATCTAAGTCAGTCCCAGAATCTGATGCTAATTTTGCACTTTTAGCATTGGCTATTTTGGGAACAGGTAACCTGATAAAACGCAAATATATTCATTAGAAAGGATTGAGTTTTGACTTGAATAAGAATACTGTAACTGAATTGACTGGAGAATTCAACTATTATGAAGATTAAATCCGTCATTGAAATTACGGCAATTGCCAGTACCATTTCCCTATTGAGTTTCTCTAAACCGGTTTCAGCCTTTACTCTAGTTTTTGATGATGTCACTGCTGGAGTAACTCACATTAACGATCTAGAAATTGACGAAAAAATTTATGATGTTTCGTTCGTTGGTGGATCGTTTCTGTCCCTTTTTGGTTTGCCCGATAGTCCAGATTTCAAGGCTCCTACATTTTGGGGTGATGATTCTGGCGGACTGAATGCTTTGAATGCCATCATGACAGCTTTGGGTGATAATACTTTCATTGTAGATAATGGATTCGTTACTTGGGATGCATTTTTTCTTCCTACTAAAAGTTGTGAAGATTGTCCTCCTGGGTGGACTGGATATCCATGGATTAAAGGTTTAACTGATGGAAATCATGGTTCGTCCATCGATACGATATCTGGTTTTTCAGCAGATATATCTTGGAAAACCTCTAACTCCGTTTGGAGGTATGCTGTATTCCAAGAGTCACAGAGTAGAAGCGTACCCGAACCTGTCAGTGCGATAGCTCTTCTAGGGGGAGCGAGTGCCATCCTCTTAACCCATAGAAAGTCTAAAAATAAATGATGGATTGAGGATTATGAAACGATTGCTTCAGGTCGCAGAAATTTATCTATACAGACAAAGAAACCGATATTTAACTGATGTCGAACGTCAAGTGCTGGAGTTGTGTTTAGATGGACAATCTTATCCGAAGATGGTATTAGAGACGAAGCGAAGTCAGGAACAGCTCAAGCGCATTGGTTCGTATCTTTGGAAAGATTTGTCTGTAGCTTTAGGAGAACCAGTACAAAAAAAGAATATTAGGGGGGCTTTGGAGCGCTATGTAGAGTTTCAGGAAAACGATCGCGATCGCTGCTGTTGTCGAAGCAAGCTTCGCTCTGTCTAACACAAGGCAGTCGGCTCGTTATTTGAGTTTGGATGACAATGATTAACATAGGATTTAGATAAGACAGGGGGCAAAGCGATCTTTGCCCCTTTTTACAGGAACCCTTTAAGTCCCGGTGGGAACCGATCGCAACAACCGCTCGATAATCACCCTCGCTTGTCGTCCTCCGGCCGGAATCATGCGATGACATAGTACGTGGGGAGCTAAAAACTTGACATCATCGGGGGTGACATAATCGCGGTTTTCCAGGAAGGCAAGGGCTTGGCTGGCTCGTTGTAGGGAGATCGCCCCCCTGGGACTCACCCCTAACGTAATCTCTTCATCTTCACGGGTTGCGCGCACCAAATCCACAATATATTGCTGTAAGGGCACTTCCACCTTTACTTGCAAACACTCATTTTGCAGTGTCTTTACTTCCGCCAGAGAAATACAAGGTTTTAAGCGATCGACCGGTTTTGATCCCGAATGTTGTTGCAACATCTTTAACTCTTCCGATTCCGTGGGATAACCCAGAGAAAACGACAACGCAAACCGATCCATTTGCGCTTCCGGTAAGGGAAATGTGCCTTGATATTCCACCGGGTTTTGCGTCGCAATCACAAAAAAGGGAGACTCTAGAGTATGGGAAACCCCATCCACAGTTACCTGCTGTTCTTCCATCACCTCCAAGAGCGCTGACTGGGTACGAGGAGTGGCGCGGTTAATCTCGTCGGTGAGCAGCACATTGGCAAAAATTGGCCCTGACATAAACTTAAATTCCCCCGTATTTGGGTTCCAGATATTGGTTCCGGTAATATCACTAGGGAGCAGATCGGGGGTACATTGAATCCGTTGAAACTTACCATCGATCGAACGAGCTAAGGATTTAGCCAGTAAGGTTTTTCCTACTCCAGGAACATCTTCTAAAAGGGCATGACCTCCAGATAAAAGGGCTACAAGTACGAGACGAATTGGATCGTTTTTACCGACGATCGCTTGATTCAGGTTATCGATTAATTGCTGGATATGCTCTCTCATCCGCTTACTTACTCCCCAAGCTTATTGTTTATAGAATAGCTTGGTTTCGATCCAGGATGTCTAGAATACTCCGGTACAATGGGATCTTGCCATCCCACCTAGAAGTGTTCTATGACCTCTGAAAAGCAACCTCTAACCATTAAGCGAATTGGGCTATTGTTCTTAACGGCGATCGCCCTTAGCCTGATTACCCTCTTTTTGTATAACAGTTGGAGTCAACCCCAGTTTCAAGGTCAGTTAGAACTCTATCAGACCAATTTACTCCTGAATTCGTCTGTGTGGAAGGGGGAAAATTTAACCCCCCAAGCCCAAGGGGTGTTGCGTCAAACGCTGATCGGAGTTGAACCGGTGTCAACGGCGATCGCCCAATATGA
Source organism: Roseofilum reptotaenium CS-1145 (assembly GCF_028330985.1). Taxonomy (NCBI): domain Bacteria; kingdom Bacillati; phylum Cyanobacteriota; class Cyanophyceae; order Desertifilales; family Desertifilaceae; genus Roseofilum; species Roseofilum reptotaenium. The sequence goes on from NZ_JAQMUE010000082.1 coordinate 10,155, forward strand.
GGATGCTCAAAAAGATAGCCAAAATCATCTGGAGAAAACGCAACAGCAACTCACCGAGTTAAACCAGCAACCGGTAGCAAATCCGACTCAAGAGACCCTCCTAAAACAGGCGATCGCCTCTACACAAGAGAGTTTAGAAAAGATTAATCTTAATTTAGGTCTGTTAAAAACCCAGGCGGATCGAGTTCCAGAGGCTTTGCAATTATGGCAAAAATTAGCCGATGCTCCTCAATCTTTTACCGGAGATACAGCACAGGCTTTAATCGGGTTATGGGAAGAGCCGCCCCAGATTCTCTCAGATGCCCCATTGATGTTGGATCTGGAGTTATCGGGATGGTTTCGTTATCAGGCATTATCACAACTGTATGAGATCCAGGGTGACGCATTAGCGTTAAGGGAGTTGGAGAGTCAGCAACAGGAAATCGCGTTTCAAGGGATTCGTAAACTGCTGATTGTGGCTGGGGTGCAGTCAGTGGGAATATTCTTAGGAACTGCCTTATTGGTGCTAGTCGTACTGCAATGGATCATTCAACGGAAAGAGTCTTGGTTATCTCAAAATCAGGGGGTTAGCGAAGTCCCCTGGAATTGGGACACTATCTTGTTAGTCTTAGTCGCGGGATTTTTCTTCATTGGCCAATTGATTTCGCCAGTCATTTTCCGGGAATTCTTAAGTCTATTTTCCTTTACTCGTGGCAGTGGAGTTCGCGCCGATGCCATTATTATTTTAATGTCTTACTTGGTGAGTAGTGCTGGAGCATTAGGGATTTTATATGTGGCGGTGAATCCCTTTAAACCCTTACCACAAAACTGGTTTAAGTTTGAAGTTAAAACTTCAGGTATAGTGTGGGGAATAGGGGGATTTCTAGTTGCTATTCCCGTGGTGTTATTGGTATCTTTAATCAATCAAATTCTATGGCAAGGTCAAGGGGGTAGCAATCCAATTTTACCGTTAGCGCTGCAAGGGAATGATTGGGTTGCGATCGCCTGTTTTGCCTTTACCGCCTCTGTTGCGGCACCAGTCTTTGAAGAAATTATGTTTCGCGGTTTCCTACTTCCATCCCTCACCCGCTATGTTCCAGCATGGTTAGCGATTACGTTGAGTGGGTTTGTTTTTGCGATCGCTCACCTGAGTCTATCAGAAATCATTCCCCTCGCCACCTTAGGTATAATTATGGGAATAGTTTATAGCCGTTCCGGCAACTTACTTGCGCCCATTCTCCTCCATAGTTTATGGAATGGGAATACCCTGTTAAGTTTATTTCTCCTAGGCAGTAGTCTTTCTTGACTTGATATATACTAGATTTAGTGAATATGTTGTATCGGTTAAATGATAGATATTATTTTCACTAGATCTATTTTGATTGAACGGGTAAATTGTTGTCATGAATATCGTTTTAAGTCCAGAACAAAAACAATTCATTGAATCTCAAATCAAGAAAGGAAAGTATCTGAATAGTCAAGAGCTAATTAACAAAGCTTTGCAATTATTAGAAAAACAAGATCGAGAATATGAAAGATGGATTGAAGATACTCGCAAAAAAGTTGTTGTTGGAATTGAACAATTAGAAAAAGGAGAAAAAATGGATGGGGAAGTTGTGGTGGCACAATTGCAAAATAAATTTAAGCAAATGCGGGAAGGTGTAATGGATGAAGAGGTATAGTATTTCTCAAGAAGCGATTCAAGATCTTGATGAGATTTCTGACTATTTAGCCAGTTTTAGTATTGAAGCCGGTGAACAGTTTATTCAGAAATTTACTGAAAAATGTAGGCACTTAGTAAGGTTTCCTAATATGGGGAAGAACTACCCTGAAATTATGCCTAACTTAAAGGGTCTTATTTTGGATAATTATCTGGTTTTCTATCAAATCAAATTAGAAGAAGTGGAAATTGTGAGGGTTGTGAGTGGATATCGAGATTTAGAATCTGTCTTTGTAGATGATGACACTTAAGCAGAGTCGAAACCAGAGCGTCGGGGAGTAACGCTGACACCATTTCTCCATAATATTGCGCTTAATGAGAAGGTCAGACAATTGTTCCCACAGAAAACATTAGTTGCAAGATTAAACAGAAATGGTATGACTCCGTGAGAGGATCGTCGATCGGCAAGTTATTCCCCAAAACAATCAGCTTGATACTGTCTATGATGACCCATGATTGTCTAATCCGTAATGTTCTAAGATCGCTTTCACTACCCGATCCAAACCTACAGAATGGGATGCTTTAAATAAAATGCGATCGCCAGGTTGCATGAATTCTTTAAGTCGTTCAATCAAGGATTCCTGGGTACTATAGACTTCACAGGGCATCTTGCGGATACCCTCGTTAATACCTTCTACATCTTGGTCATCTTGTAAGACCATCATTCTATCTAAGGATGGCAGTTGTTCTGCCCATTCTCCCAATTGGCGATGATATTCAAAGGAATTCTCGCCTAATTCTTTCATGGCTCCCAAGACGGCGATGTGGCGATATCCTGGAGTTTGATCCAATAACTCTAAGGCGGCTTTCATGGATTCTATGCCTGCATTATAGGTTTCATCAAGCAGGACGATATCATTCGGTAAAACATAGCGTCCCGATCGCCCGCTGGGTAAAGTTACAGATAATCCGGCTTGTAGTGGCTTCCAGTCTAATCCTAAAACCTTAGCCACGGCGATCGCGGCCAGATAATTAGATGCATTATGACGGCCCGGAAGCGGTAAGGGTAAGCGTACTCCTTCTAACTCCAAGGTTTCTGTATCGATCAATTTTCCCTGACAGTCCCCTGCACTCAATCCATAGGTCAGGGTTTGACCCGACCACACTCGATCCGCCGTTGCCAGTAATCTCTCATTATCAGCATTTAAAATTGCTACTGAGTCTTTCGGCATTTTTTCGAGTAATTCACATTTTGCTTCGGCGATCGCCTGTTCTGACCCCAGCAGACCAATATGAGCAGTGCCCACATTTACAATCACCCCAATTGTCGGCTCGGCCAACTCCGAAAGCAAAGCGATTTGCCCCCGACCCCGCATAGCCATTTCCAGCACCGCATAGTTATGAGTCCCTGATAATTCCAAGAGTGTTTTTGGCACCCCTATCTCGTTATTAAAATTTTTTTGCGTTTTGAGAATTTTTTTGGTATAATTACTGTCTTTGAGGTGGGCTAAAACAGCAGCAATTAATTCTTTTGTAGTAGTTTTGCCACAAGATCCAGTGACCGCAATCACTGGAATATCGAACGTCCTTCTCCACCAACTGCCTACAGTTTGATAGGCAACCAATGTATCTTCAACTACAAGTTGAAGACCCCCATCGGGAACAGGAGTATCGACAATAGAGACAACTGCGCCCTTGGCGATCGCCTGGTCAACAAAATCATGACCATTAAAGGTTTCCCCCCGCAAAGCCACAAAAACCGATCCAGGAACCAGAGAACGAGTATCAGTCGAAATACCTGTCACTTCTAACGTCTGGTCTAATTGTGGCTCATGGATTACCGTAGCCCCTAGAACATCAATTAACTGGGCAAGGGTGACCTGAAATGTCATGATGACCTAACTATTCCTCTAAGCAATACACTTTGTTGTCCTTCATTGCTGAAGTCTTAATTTCCAGGATACCTCATAAATTCACTGAAGTTTTACAGAAAACTCGGATCAAGAGGAGGTACTTTACCAAAACTTTAAAAAAAACGCTCTCAATTGCCGGTCAATTATAGAGGAGAATTATTGGGAGTCTATCATTTGATCTCTCAAATGCACCGATTGATCGGGGTTTATCCCGATCTAGGGCAGATAGATGCTCTTTCAAAATTCCCAGAATTAACGGATGCAGGGTGACCCCATTCAGGGGGAAAATAGGGGATAATAAGAGTTATATAATTTACGGACAAGAAAAACGAAGGGTTCCCAGATCTTAATTGGGAACCATCCATATACTGAAATAGAATAGATGAAAGAATAGATAAACCTATAGAGGCAAGGTCTCGATCGTATTGAGTAAAGCACGAAAGGGGATAACCCCCATATATATATTCAAATCTAGGGGGATATACAATGAACAGGCGAACAACCACTGCTTATAACCAATCCAACCGAATTGCTCAAGAACAGGTGATCTATGAGCATCTCCTCGAATGTGTCCAAGCAGAAACCCCCGAGCAACTCGTTGATCGATTCCGGACATTATTTATCAATGGACTCGGATACGATAATCAAGAAGTAGTCACTGCCTTAAACGCCCTAACCTCGGCTAAAGGGGCAGAAGAGGACTTCAAATTTGTCATTAACCGCTGTTGTCATATTCTAATTAACCAGTGGCGAACCTATCCCCAACATCAAAATAGCATTCCGGATTTAGTCCACCTATTCGATCGCAGCAGTAAGGGACTCAATGGTGGATTCACCCAAATGCGCTCCGTTCGTCGTCTGCGCTCTTTAGTTCAAGACTTTACAAACACAGAACAATATGTAACGCTCTCTCGGTTAGCGGAAGTCTTTAGCGCCACACCCAAGCCAGCAGGGGATCAGGTTCCTCTGAAACAGCTTATTCACCGCTATCCCTATCTCTATTCCCACTGCATGTTAAGCGACCAAAGCAGTTCAGAGCAACAGAATACGGTCAGACAAGTCCAAACTCAAATGCAACAAAAATTTGAGAAAAACCTGTCCCAATATGTTACCTATCGAGTTCGGCAAAGCCAGATGCTGCGCTTATGTTCCCCAGAAAAAGCCAAACGACTGGTCAAACCAGAAGAAAATCCTACTCTATTGAGCGATCGCGAATTAGTCGGCGCACTCAAACACTATATTGGTAAAGTTGAAGGATCATATACTCACCAAGACTTAGCTCAATCCTTTATCACCCATACCCATCAAGTTAGAACCTTCAGAGAGTACAAAGACAGTCTTTATGAATATCTCTCAACCTCCATCGAATCCAGCTATGGTCAACGGAAGTTTAATCAACAACTCTACGAGCATCTCAGTAATACCCTCCCCCAAAGCGACGATCAAAAACCAAGTGATTTCCTCACAATCCGTACTTGTAGTCAACTTTTAAACTTTATGATAGTTCAAGGGCAACAGAACCCTCAACACTATACCTTTATTGACCTCCTCTCCAATAACGGTCCCACAGCCACCATTGGACTATTGCTCAAAATTGTCCTAGTCTGCCGTAAAGTCAAACCCTACTTAGAAAAGCGCCTCGCTATCCTCTATAACCACTATGAAAACTCCACGAAGTCCACTGTTTCTTGGTTGGTTCATGCTCTAGAACATATGAATGTCGCCCTAAGTACCAACTTCGGTAAAGTCGATCTCTCGATTATCCGTTAAACTGAGGGATTGGGCGATCGCCCAAAAAAACAGTCCGATCAGCAAGCGTACACTTACTAGCGCAAATCACTAGGGAATGGGGAATAGGGAATAGGATTGTGGTACATGACTTTGGGGATTCGGTATCGTACTCCATAACATCGCAAAGCGCTTTCTCCTGCTTAGTTTGGGTTTGTAGATATCAGTTCGTCTAAAATGGAGTTAGGTCATCCAAGCCATGGGAAATCTATAAAAACGTATGGTTGCGCTCCCTAAATCCTATTTTATCAGTCCAGAAGAGTATCTGGAAATCGAAGAACAGAATACCATCAGACATGAATATATTGATGGTCAAATGTATGCCATGTCAGGAGGCACTGATAGCCATAATGTGATTGGTGGTAATTTGTATATGTTGCTCCGCAATCATTTACGAGGAACGGATTGTCAGGTCTATTTCAACGATGTAAAGGCACAGATAGAAAAACAGAATCGGTTTTACTATCCCGATTTGATGGTTACTTGCGATCCGAGGGATCGGGAAACTCCGCTGTATAAGCGATTTCCTAAATTAATTGTGGAGGTGTTATCTCCCAGTACAGAAGGATTCGATCGCGGGGATAAATTTAATGATTATCAAACCTTGGAGACGTTGGAAGAATATGTGCTAGTGAACACAAAACAGCAGCGAGTAGATATTTTCCGTCGCCAGGGCAAACAGCAGTGGTCTTTTCAATCCTATACCCAAGAGTCGGGAACATTTGCACTACAGAGTTTAGGGTTAGAGGTGTCTTTTGAACCATTGTACGAAGATGCGGGGATTGATTAAAAATCAACAATTTTCAAGTCGGCGGCAGCCGAAACAATTAACCGGTAGTGGCAAGTTTAGGGAATTAATTTTTTATTTTTAATTGATCCATGAGTGCAGCAGATTTTGAGCAAGAACTGGAACAAACCGTTCTGAGTTTCGCCGATATTCAAGCGGAATTAAACTATAAACAGGCCACGGAATCTTTACAGTCCTTGGTGTCAAATTTAGATTTGAGCCATTCAGAACGGTCAGGTCTAGAAGCAGAAATTGAAGATTTACAAGGAATGCTCGACAAGTTAGAACAAAGTCGGGTACAAATTGCTGTGTTTGGTTTGGTGGGACGGGGTAAATCTTCAGTGCTGAATGCACTGTTAGGAGATCAAGTGTTTGAAACCGGCCCCATCCATGGAGTTACTCGCGCTATTCATGGAGCGTCCTGGGAAGTTTGCGATCAACAGGAGTCAGAGTTAGTACGGGTGACCATTGGTCATCAAGGACAGGCCCAAATTCAGCTCATAGATACGCCAGGAATTGATGAGGTCAATGGTCAGCAGCGAGCGGCTCTTGCTCACGAGGTGGCGAAGCAGTCAGACTTAATTTTATTCGTGATTGCTGGGGATATGACCCAGGTAGAATACGAAGCTTTGTCCCTCTTGCGAGCCGAGAGTAAGCCGATTTTGCTGGTGTTTAATAAGATCGATCAATATCCGGATACTGACCGGATGATGATTTATGAAAAAATTCGCGATGAACGGGTGAAGGAGTTATTGTCCCCAGACGAAATTGTGATGGCGGCTGCTTGTCCGTTGGTTCCAGAAGGGGTGCTACAGCCGGATGGCAGTTTGGGGGTGAAACTGGTGCGGGGAGAACCGCAAGTGGAGGATTTGAAACTAAAGATTTTGGAATTGCTCGATCGCGAAGGCAAGTCTTTAGTCGCGTTAAATACCATGCTCTACGCCGATACGGTGAATGAGCGGTTAGTCCAACGAAAGATGGAAATTCGGGAGGGGAAGGGGAATCAAATCATCTGGAATTCGGTGAGGGTCAAGGGATTAGCCATCGCTCTAAATCCAGTTACGGCGATCGATTTACTCAGTGCAGCGATCGTTGATGTGGTCATGATCCTGAATTTATCTAAGCTCTATGGTATACAGATGACCCAACAAGGGGCTTTGAATTTACTCCAAAAAATTGCGATCGCCATGGGAGGCATTAGCGCGGGAGAACTCTTCGCCAACCTGGGACTCAGTAGCCTCAAAGGTCTACTCGGTTTAGCGACTCCCGTGACGGGAGGAGTTGCCTTAGCACCCTATTTATCTGTCGCTATCAGTCAAGCGGCTATTTCTGCCCTATCTTCCTATGGCATTGGCCAAGTGACGAAAGAATATTTAGCCAATGGTGCATCCTGGGGCCCGGATGGGCCAAAAGCAGTCGTTAGCCGCATTTTATCGGGCTTAGATGAGAGTTCTATTTTAAATCGGATTAAGGAGGAATTATGGACAAAACTCCATAATTAGGGTTTGCTGAAAAATGGTTTACCCATTACCCATTACCCATTACCGCGCGCAGCGCTTTATCTCGGTTGAAAGACAATCTGGTCTTGGCGAATAATCAGGTCATAATCGCCAAAAAAGTCATGACCCAGTAAGCCAATGTCCAACTGGGAACCGGCAATAACCACGGGTAAATTCTGCACCACTAAACCTTTAACGGCAATAGATTCGGCCAAACCGATGGGGACTGTAACTCCTTTGGCGCTTGCAGTATCCATTTTTGCAGATCCGATGAGGGGAATATTCAGGGATTGGGCCATCTTTTCGGTAATCACTACTCCTGTCGCTCCTGTATCAACGATCATTTCAAAGCTTTGGGTCTGATTAAACACCACATCAATCACCGGTGTTCCTCCCTCTCGGCGCTTAATGGGAGTTTGAATACTGCCCGGTTGAGCAGAATAGGGTCTGCGTCGAACCGGTTGAACGGGGGTGACGGGTTGAACGGCAATGATTTGGGGCGTGGGAGCAGGCGCTGGGGAAGCGGTTTTACTTTGGGTTTGAGCGTAAGTCAGGTTTTTCTGATATTCGTTAATTTTTTGTTGAGCCAGGGCATAGTGGGGACTTTGGGATGGGATTTGCTGAAGCAGCGCGATCGACTGTTGCCATTGCCGTGTGACTAACTGCCAATCCCCTGGAGATGCGGCAGACTGGGCGATGCTGGCGGCACCATAGGCTTTATCTAAGGCTCGTTGTAGGGTTTTTTGATTTGGACAACTGGAGAGGGAGCTACCGAGGGAGAAGGGGAAGGGGAGGCGATCTCCTGGGGGACTTCTGGCATTGGCGGATCGGACCCCTCAACCGGCGATCGCCCACAGGCCACGATCCCGACTGCCATTCCTAATACAATTAATCCTTTCACCGGTTCTAACCCGATCTGAGTATTCATTGGCAAAAACAATCTAAAAAAACTATAGCTTCCTTTTCCCCTGTGCGATAATAACCAGCGTTCTTAATCCTGCTTGATGCCTATGCCACTCAAAGATGCTCAACCAGCCCTCCTCGTCCTTGCTGATGGCACAGCCTATCGCGGTTGGTCTTTCGGTGCAACTGGAACCACCCTCGGCGAAGTTGTGTTCAATACGGGAATGACAGGCTATCAAGAAGTCCTCACCGATCCCAGTTACTGTGGCCAAATTGTAACATTTACTTATCCAGAATTGGGCAACACTGGGGTTAACTTAGATGACGAAGAATCCGATCGCCCCTACGTCAAAGGGGCGATCGCTCGCAACATTTGCAGCCTGCCCAGTAATTGGCGCTCTACGGAATCCCTACCCGACTATCTTAAACAACATAATATTATCGGCATTTACGGCATCGATACCCGTTCCCTAACCCGCAAGCTCCGGGGTTTTGGAGCCATGAATGGGGGCATCTCCACCGAAATCCTTGAGGAGAACCAACTGCTCGAAAAAGTCAAACAAGCCCCCAACATGAGCGGTCTGAACCTAGTTCGTGAAGTAACCACCGCTTCCACCTACGAATGGTCAGACACCACGCCAGATCTCTGGGAATTTAACCCCGAAGGTATTAAAAATAATGCACAAAAATATACCGTAGTTGCGATCGATTTTGGAGTCAAACGGAATATCTTGCGTCGGTTAGCCAGCTATGGTTGCCGGGTCATTGTAGTTCCGGCCAATACTCCCTCTGAAGAAATCCTTCGGCATAACCCCGATGGTATCTTCTTGTCCAATGGGCCAGGAGACCCTTCTGCGGTGACTGAAGGCGTTGAAACGGCGAAACAGCTACTCACGGCTGGAAAACCCATGTTTGGTATTTGTATGGGTCACCAAATTCTGGGACTCTCCCTGGGAGCGCAAACCTATAAACTCAAATTTGGTCATCGAGGTCTCAATCAACCCGCTGGACTGTCGCAAAAAGTGGAAATTACCAGTCAAAACCATGGATTTGCCATTAGTGGGGAATCTCTCGATCCCCAAGTGGAAGTCACCCATCTGAACTTAAACGACAAAACCATCGCTGGACTACGTCATAAAGAACTACCAATCTTCTCCGTTCAGTATCACCCAGAAGCAAGTCCTGGCCCCCATGATGCCGATTATCTGTTTGAAAACTTTATTCAGGCTATGGAAAATTACCGCGCGGCCTAAGTTCCCTGGAAACTATGGCATAAGGGACATCAGAAATGTTAATCTAGATCTCCGACTGTCCAATCTTGAATAGTCCTTTCACGGGGTTTACCCCTAAAAATTTGTTGATTTGATCTGAAATCAAAGGAGGGTAGAATTAAGGCTGAACCACTCACCCTGACTGTTAGTTTAAGAGGCACACGCAGCGTCAGCGGTAATGCACAAATTTTTCGCCTCACGGGTTTATTAGATGCATTTTCTGAACCCGCATTTCGTAAGGCCATCGGTAAATGTATTGATGAAGGGCCAAAGCACATTATCCTAGACCTGTCTAAGATTGATTTTGTGGATAGTTCTGGACTAGGAGCTTTAGTCCAATTGGTGAAAAAAGCTCAGACTGAAGAAGGAAGTCTACAAGTGGTTGCCAATGCTCGTGTATTGCAAACTGTAAAACTGGTTCGACTAGAAAAGTTCCTATCGGTGTGTGACACGATTGACCAAGCCCTTGAAAATACGAAGAACTGATGACCAGGATAGGTCTTAACTGGGCTATCCAGTCCTTTTACTGGATAGCTTCCTATTTTAATTGTGGTGGGGGCACTTAGTGGTACTCGACCCGCGATCGATAGTTCCCGATCCTATCGACTTGCAACGATTATCGCCAGCGGCTTTAGCCTATGTGGGGGATGCTGTATATGAGTTGTACATGCGGACTTATTATCTAATGCCTCCTAAGAAATCGCCACTCTATCATCAAGCGGTTGTCCAACAGGTTCGCGCTGAACAGCAAGCTCAACATCTACAAACCCTAATTCCCTACTTAAATCCAGAAGAGTTAGACATGGTTAGGCGGGGTCGCAATAGTGTCCATCGTTCCCCCCGACGCTTAGACCCCCAAATTTATCAACAAGCGACTAGCTTAGAAACCCTCATTGGTTATCTCTATTTAAGCGATCCCTCTCGATTGCATCAGTTATTGGGGATGCTTAATTTTGATGAATAACTAAAAATGTGTCCTGTTCGACAGACAGCCCAAAAAGCGATCGGGCAAACTACACCTTTAGATACGATTAATCCTATGGCAGCATTCCATAAACCCCGTCCTCAACGGAAATCCGAGGGGAGACGTTTTTCACGTCCTCAACTCAAAGGCAAACCCAAACCCGTACTCAAGCATCGCCCATCTGTGGTGGAAACTCCCCAAGAGTTACCCAAAGAGCGATCGCCAGAAGTCGTGGAGGACTCCAACCCCGACCTGATCTATGGTCTCCATCCCGTACTAGCCGTCCTTAAAGGAGAACGGCATATCAATCGTGTCTGGATTACCGCCAAAATGAGGTATGATTCTCGCTTTCATACCCTCCTTAACCAGGCTAAAGCGAACGGAACCGTCATTGATGAGGTAGACTATCGCCGACTCGACCAAATTACAGAGCGGGGAAACCACCAAGGAGTTGCCGTTCAGGTGGCTCCTTATCAATATATAGAGTTATCCGATCTGATTACCAGAGCCAAAGAACAAAGCCCCAATCCGGTCTTAGTTATTGCTGATGGAATCACCGATCCCCATAACCTAGGGGCAATGATTCGCACGGCTGAAGCCTTGGGATCTCAGGGTCTCGTGATCCCCCAACGGCGAGCTGTGGGGATCACCTCCACCGTGGTTAAAGTTGCAGCCGGATCTTTAGAATCTTTCCGGGTTTCTAGGGTTGTCAATCTAGCTAGGGCCTTGGAAGAATTGAAGGCATCTGGATTTTGGATTTATGGAACTGTTGCCGAATCAGGAGAAGCTCTCCCTAAAGTTAACTTTTCTGGGGCGATCGCCCTCGTCATTGGTTCAGAAGGCAGTGGGCTAAATTTACTAACCCAGCGCCATTGTGATTTTCTCATTTCTATCCCTCTCCAAGGTAATACTCCCAGCCTCAATGCTTCTGTTGCTGCTGGAATGAGCCTTTATGAAATCTACCGGCAACGGTGGACTACCCCCTTGGATATTTCTGGTCAGAGCAATTGCCAAAATAAATTGAACCATGTATAACAAAATGTAAAGAAATATGACCATCGCTCAATATCGTCCGCTCAACTTTATTGTCCATCGGCAGAGTCAATAGGCAGGCTAGTCAATGAATAACGTCCAAGATTTGTTAGTGAATACCCAAAACTTCCTTGGTTTCGCCTACTGGATTGAAATCAAAACCCAAACCCCCTCTTGTACTTACTACTTTGGCCCCTTTCAGAGCATAGAAGAAGCGGAAGAAGCCCAACACGGTTATGAAGAGGATCTCAGAGCTGAAGCTGCTGAAGGCATCAGTAGCCTGATTAAACAGTGTAAGCCTGAATCCCTTACTATTTCTGGAGACTTGGGGGAAATCGGTAATCGGCAGGAGGCGATAGGGAATTATCGGGAATAGGAAAGCCGGGTTTCAAAATTACCCATTACCAGGCCTGAGAGTCTAACCAATGGTCAATATCGGCTAAAACCAGGTTAGGGACTTCCCAAGGGAACAAATGGGCCGTTTGTGGATAACAGCGCCATTGACTCTTGGACAGAGCTTGTGCGGTTTCCCAACTGGAATCGGCTGTAATATGACAATCATGTGACCCAGCTAAAACTAAAGCTGGGCACTTAATCTGAGCGAGAGCATCTCGGCGATCGTAGCGCTCTCTCAGGGCCCGATTCAAGGCTTGATGGGCTGCCTGAGAAGTCGAGAGATACGCTCTTGTGCCCTCCTGAGCTAAATAGCGATAGGCTTGGGGGGTATGTTGTCGGATTAAGGTGCGAAAGAGCGATCGCCTCCCAAACTGCTCAATATTCCACTCCCATCCTGGCTTGATCCCATTCAACAGGGCGGCTATCCCCGTATACAGATAATCCCTCCAATTGACTGGAGGATGATTCCCACGGGGGCGAGCTGCTGTAGCAATCAGAATTAGCCCCTTCACCCGTTGCGGATGTCTCAAAGCCAACTCCAGGGCCAAAATCCCCCCCAAAGACCATCCCAACAGCAAAAATGAGTCAATTCCCAACCGTTCTAGAAGCGCCTCAAGATCGGCCAAATGATCCGTTAACTCAAACTCTTCTCGTACCTGGGAACGACCATAACCGCGTAAATCTGGGGCTAACGTCCAAAACTGTTGAGAGAGGCGATCGGTAAATACGGACAGGCAGCCACTTGTCCCTGGATGGCCATGTAAACACAATACCGGGAACCCTTCCCCCTTCGACTCCACAAACAAATCCTGGCTCATGGCAAAACCTGAAATTCCCTTAATGCGGGGACGAAATTGTGATTTTCATGACTGGGACGACTCAGTTTAATTAAGGCAAAACGCTGGGCCGGAGTCAGTTGTGCCCATTGCTCCAGAGTCAAATTAACCGCTACACTCTCCGCTTTTTCCACTACAACTGTGGGTATAACGCTTGCATCCATCCAAGGGCGATCGGGATCGATCGCCAGATCCCTGGGAAATTCGCCCATTTTCGCGAAGACCAACTCTCGCAACTGTTCTCGATAGGTCTGCTGCTCCTCTAAAGTTTCACAAGGTAAAGCCATCAGCTCTTCTCTCTCCTCTACCATCAATTGATGCCAATGGGTTAACTTCAGCTTCACGCCACAAGTATCCAATTTCATCCGTACCTGCATGGGAATACAGCGCAGGTCTTGCACAAAATCAGCTTCAAACTGAAAGAAAGATAGGTTTTTGCCCTGATTATCACTCATGAAGGATCTGTCGATGGGGGTTTCTACAGAGTGTAGCAACGAATGGAGTTGTGCGATCGAATCGCACAACAGAAGTGACACAAAATACTGATGATTCGGTAGAACTTTACTGAATCTTTGAACTGATCTCGAAGCGATCGCTTCATTGGGCTTTGCGCCCTTCGCAAATCCCTATCCTCGTTCAATCCCCTAGAGATGACTTAACATAAAAATAGAAACACAATTTACAAACTATCCCATGACCAAAACAGCAATCATTACAGGAGTGACAGGTCAAGACGGTTATTACTTGAGTCAGCTACTCTTAGGAAAAGGATATCATGTAGTCGGGTTAGTCTCTCCTCAACGCAAAAAAAATGTTTCTAAACTAGGAGAGTTAGCAGAACAGATCGAGATTTATCCTGTAGAATTAACGGATAGCGAGGCTCTGATTGAAATGGTTGAAGCCAAGCATCCTGATGAAATTTATAATCTAGCTGCCCCTAGTTTTGTTCCGGATTCTTGGAATGATCCGTTAGGCACTTTAGACTTAGTAACTGGAACTGCAACTCGCTTACTCGATGCTGTTCGCAAAGGAGATTTAGACACCCGATTTTATCAAGCCAGTAGTTCGGAAATGTTTGGCGATGTGCAGTGTTCTCCCCAGGATGAAGAAACCGCCTTTCGACCCAAAAATCCCTATGCTGCCGCTAAACTTCATGCCCATTGGACTATGGTACATCACCGAGAACGATACGGTTTATTTGCCTGTAGCGGAATTTTATATAATCATGAATCTCCTCGCCGACCCCAAAATTTTGTTACCCGAAAAGTGTCTTTAGCAGCCGCTTCAATTAAGTTGGGTTTGAGAGAAAATTTAGAGATGGGAAGTTTGGAAGCTAAACGGGATTGGGGCTATGCTGGCGATCACGTGGAAGCCATGTGGCGAATGCTGCAAGCAGATGAACCAGAAGAATATGTAATTGGGACAGGAAAACTACATAGTGTTCAGGATTTGGTTGCGACGGCGTTTGCTTGTATCAATTTAAATTGGGAAGACCATGTCACGATTAATCCCAAGTTTTTACGAAAAGATGAACATTTTCAATTGGTCGCGAATCCTACCAAGGCAAAGACGAAATTAGGATGGCATCCGCAGGTGAGTTTTGAACAATTGATTGAGAAAATGGTAAAACAGGATTTGGAGTTATTAAAACAGGGAGAGATAGGGAGATAGAGGGACACGGAGATCTCCTATTCCCTATACCTTATTCCCTATTCCTATGGATATATTTGTTTTTTTAGAAATCTTTAGCCTGGAAGGAGGTATCCAATCCTATGTTAAAGATATTCTCAGCAGTTATACACAACTGTGCGCTCAAGACCCCGATCAAAGGGCTGAAGTTTACCTGTTGCGAGATAAAGCGGGATGTGATAATCCTTTTGAGGGTGAACCGGGTCTGAAGTTTTATTACTTCAAAAAAGAACAAGCTTGGTTAGGTCGAATTCATTTAGCCAGTACGCTCTTTCTTCATTTACTCCAAAAACGACCCCGTCGCGTGTTTTGTGGCCATGTGTATTTAGCGCACTTGATACAACTGTTGTGCAAACCTTTGGGCATTCCTTATACGGTATTAACCTATGGTAAAGAAGTGTGGGAACCTTTAGCGCCGAAATATTACAATGCCCTCCAAAAAGCGGAATGGGTTTGGACGATTAGCCGTTATAGTCGAGATCGGACGAGTATCAATAATCAAGTCGATCGCCAGAAATTTGAGCTGCTTCCCTGTGCGATCGATGGGGATGTGTTTACCCCAGGGCCTAAAAATCTGGAGTTAGTGCAAACTTACCAGCTAGAGAATGCCAAAGTGTTGATGACTGTTGCTCGGTTGTGGAGTGGAGATATTTATAAAGGGGTTGATGTGACTATCCGAGCGTTGCCTAAAATTGCCCACGCTATCCCAGATGTGAAGTATTTGGTGATTGGACGGGGAGACGATCGCCCCCGGTTAGAGAAATTAGCTGAGGATCTGGGGGTGAGCGATCGCATCGTCTTCGCTGGTTTTGTGCCTGATGAGGCCCTTGTCGATCACTATCGTCTTGCCGATGCTTATATTATGCCATCCCAAGAAGGCTTTGGTATTGTATATCTTGAAGCGATGGCTTGCGGTGTATCCGTATTATCAGGGGATAATGATGGTTCCGCCGATCCCCTGGAAGATGGGCGTTTGGGGTGGCAAGTCCCCTACCGAGATCCGGAAGCGGTGGCAACAGCATGTATCGAAATTCTGCAAGGGGGCGATCTCCGCTGTGACGGTTCCTGGTTACGGGAGCAAGCTCTCTCTGGGTTTGGAAAACCGGCCTTTACCCAACGGTTAGCTCAACTTCTCCATAACTGACAATTGGGTAACTGAGCCATTATCCTAGGAAGAGAAAATTCCATAAGGAGGCGATCTTGAACTTAAACGATTGGAAAAAACTTCAGATTAACCTATCCGGTATTGGCTTTTGGTTAGCCCTTTTTGGGGGAATTTGGCTCTTAGGATCGGTGGGTTTGGGCTGGATTGTCCATTCAATTCTGATTCTGATTGTCCTATTGGCGATCGCCCCTGTTATTTTTCTTATTGCTCTGCGCTGGTGGTTGCAACGAAATCTGATTGAGTCCTCTTGTCCCGTGTGCCAAACCTCATTTCCGGCGTTAAATAACACTCAAGTGCGCTGTCCTGGTTGTGGGGAACCCCTGAAAGTTGCCTCTGGCAAGTTTACGCGTTTAACTCCCGATGGCACAATTGATGTTGAGGCGATCGATGTGTCTGTACAACAAATCGATGACCGAGGAAGTTAGGAATGACACGGCTTGAGGCGGTAAATCTGAAATTCATCGCTATTCTCCAGATTTTAACTGGCTTTGCTCATTGAGTTTCTCTCGTAATTCCACTTGTTCCACTAATTCCTGATTCAAGAAATAATTGAGGAATGTTCGGATAATCGAGATCGCTCCCAATTTTCCCAAACTTTCCCAACTCGGCGCAACGGTTGTCGCTAAAATATCCGCCCCTAGCTGAAACTCCAGCGCCAACGCCAACCAAGACCCCAATTTAATTCGCAGCAGTACAAAAGGAGTATCCGAATTCCCTTGTGGCATCAGCTTCATTTGAGGCAGTAGCTGGATCGCTAATCGCAGAGTTTGCACCAAACCAAGGAGAATGCAAAATACAGCGATCATCTCAAAGGCTAGTTGAATGATTCCAATGAAGCCACTAAAGGCTTCTTCAACATGATGTATCCATTTCATAGTTTCAGGTTGGTGTGGTTTTCTCCTATAGCAGAGAAAGAGTCAGTTAGGACTCCGGCTCAATATTGAAACCTATTCCCTATTCCCCATTCCCCATTCCCTAGCCCACAGCGCTATATTAACCGTTCATTCTGATTTTAAGGGCAGTCCGAATCTGAGCTTGTACCCGATCTTCGGGCAAATTGGCATCAATACGAATCATGCGCTCTGGATAGGTGTGGGACAGACTCTCAAAGCCCTGTTGGACGCGATGATGAAAGGCCAGATCTTCTTGTTCCATGCGATCGGCTGATGCCCTTTGGCGCATTCGTTTAAGTCCGGTTTCCACATCGACATCCAACCATAAGGTGACATCACTTTGGATACCTTGTGTAGCAATTTGATTGAGTTGATGGATTAAGTCTAAACTTAAACCACGACCGTAGCCCTGATAAGCAAGGGTCGAATCGGTGAAGCGATCGCATAAAATAATTTTGCCTGCCTTCAGTGCCGGTTGGATGAACGCTTGGATATGTTGGGCGCGATCGGCTGCATAGAGTAACAACTCTGGAGTATCATAAATCCAACTATCCCCCAATAACACCTCTCGTAACCGTTCACCCAAAGGTGTACCTCCGGGTTCCCTGGTGATCAGGACTTCTTGAGAGAGCCAAGACCTTAGCCAATCTGAGGTTTGCTGGATTTGGGTTGTTTTTCCTGCACCCTCAATTCCTTCAAATACAATTAACTTGCCTAACCCAGGGGAAAAACGCTCTAATGGTTCTACAATCATAGTTTTTTGGCGATCGTACCCACCTCACTCATTCTCTCGTGTCAACAAGAGAGGGAATGACTGGTAAGATGAGTTTCGATAATATAGTTAAAATTATCCGTGTTTTACGTCCGGAGTGTTTTATGGCTCGGTACACTTGTTTATTTACAGTAGCGCTTCCCAATAACAATCTCCGGCAGTCGTTGATTGAGATTCTCAAATCCTTGAATATTGAGGTTCAATACGATAGAGCCGAGTACCTCATGGGACGCGAAAAGCCTGGCAAAGTCCCTTTTGGCAAATTAGTTACCGTGGAAGTGTTGATTGATAACACAACCGCTACTGAAACGGAAATTAAAATGACCTTAGTGGCCAAAAACGAAGAGCTACCTTTACAACTGGACAATCACTGTCATCAACTGTTTCAACAGGTTAGCAAGCAAATTCAAGACAGCAGTCAATTGAAGTTGATTGATACAGTTCCTGGATAACCCGATGGCGAGTAGTGGAGTAGGGAGTGGGGCGTAGGGCGTAGGGGACGATCCCCAATGACCTGTTACCGATTACCCATGACCTATTACCCATTACCGGTACGTAGGGCTACATATCTTCTTCGCCCATCATACCGGGGCTAATTAAGGTAATATCGAATTCATCTGATGCGGGAGTTGTGACCACACTTTCCCGGACTAATAGATAATAACTAGCTCTTACTTGGGGGCCGAAGACAATTTCATCTTCATTCTTGAGGTCATGGGTGGGGACTTTTTTACCATTGACCATAATCCCGTTAGCGCTTCCTTTGCCTTTAAGATTACCGTCAACGATGCGGTAATAGTAATTTCCGTCTTCTTTGGGTAACCGGACTAGGGTCGCATGGCGACGAGAGACGAACTGGGAATATAGGCGAATATCGCTCTGTTCATGGCGACCGATGGAGTAAACCGGGGCTTCGAGTGTAAATTCTCGCCGTCCCTTATCGTCTTCAATAATGAGGAGATGATTTTGGTTAGATTGAGCAGAAGTTTCGGTCATTATTTAGATTACACCTATTCAATAACATCAATAACTTAGGGTTTAGTCCTCATTTAAGAGGTTTTAGGGAAGGGGCAAAGGACACGAAGCCTTGTTAACCGTAGATTTTGGGATTCCTTTTCTAGTTTAAACGCTCTTGATGGAGATAGTTACTCTAATTGGGCGTATTTTTAGAGAAACCATGAGTACAATCACTGGAGAATGGAAGCCCCCAGATGAGTACAACAAAGTGACAATTTTAATCGATTCTAGCCATATTGTGAAGTAGGGGCGCGAATCTGCCCACAGTAGTGTCTATTCCCTATTCCCTGGCGCGAAGGTTAGGCTGTCAAGTTGGGTAACGTCGGCGCAACAGCAGAGAGTTGGTGACGACACTGACGGAGCTAAAGGCCATGAATGCACCCGCAGTGGCTGGAGAGAGGAGAATACCGAATTGCGGCAGAAACACCCCCGCAGCTAGGGGGATGGCAAGGATATTGTAGGCAAAGGCCCAAAAGAGATTTTGGCGAATTTTGCTAAAGGTATCTCGACCGAGGGCGATCGCGTGGGGAATGTCGGCGAGCCGATCGCCGATCAACACCAGTTGTGCTGTATCCATAGCTACTTCAGTAGCACTCTGTAGAGCAATTCCCACATCGGCTTGAGCTAAGGCAGGCCCATCGTTAATGCCATCTCCCACCATGGCAACACGGGCGGATTTTTGTAACCGAGCGATCGCCTCGGCTTTGGCTTCGGGTTTCACTTCTGCCTGAATTTCGTCCTGACTCAGTCCCAGTTTTTCACCCACAGCGTGGGCGGTTGCTTGGCGATCGCCGGTTAGCATCATCACGCTTAAGCCCATCTGCCGGAGAGTTTCCAGGGTTTCCCTTGCTTGGGGACGCAGGGGATCGATAATCCCTAACCATCCAGCCCATTGGCCATTAAGGGCGATCGCTACGACGGTTTTACCCTCTTGGGCAAGTTGGTCAATTTCTTCAGTATTCGCGGGTAAAATAACATCTTGTTGCGCTAGCCATTCGGGGGTTCCTAACTGTACCCGTTGTTGCTCTACCCAGGCTTGAACGCCGTAACCGGGAAAGGTTTGGAAGCTTTCCGCCGAGGGTAAGGTGAGTTCCTGCTTTTGGGCTGCATCTAAAATAGCACGGGCGAGGGGATGGTTTGTGCCTTGTTCGACGGCTGCCGCAGTTCCCAGGAGGCGATCGCTACTCCAACCTAGGGCCGGATTGGGGATACAATCGGTGACTACGGGACTGCCTTGGGTGAGAGTTCCGGTTTTGTCAAAACTGATTACGTCGATGGCGTTCAGTTGTTGTAGAGCTTGTCCACCTTTGATCAGAATGCCTTGTTTTGCGCCAATTCCTGTACCGACTAAGATGGCGGTGGGAGTGGCTAACCCTAGGGCGCAGGGACAAGCGATGACTAAAACGGCGATCGCCAATTTTAAGCTCAGTAGGACGGGAGAATAGGGGGTTTCCCCAATTGCTAGTACATGGGGCCAAAGTTGCACGCCCAACAGTTCCCAGAAGAGAAAGGTTAACGTGGCGATCGTCATAATGCCGTAAACAAAATAACCAGCTACCGTATCGGCCAGTTGTTGAATGGGCGCTTTACGGGTTTGGGCATTTTCCACCCATTGGATAATTTGACCTAAGGTTGTATCTGAGCCAATGCGGGTTGTTTCCAGAGTGATGAGTCCGGAATCATTGACCGTTCCCGCACTAACCAAATCTCCCGCCTGCTTGGGTACGGGGATCGCTTCCCCGGTAATCATACTTTCGTTGACCGTGGTTTCTCCACCGACGACGCGCCCATCCACGGGAAAGCGTTCTCCGGGTAATACTCGCAACCATTCCCCCACTTTCACGGTTTCAGCCGCAATATCAACGGGGGTTTCATCCGGCGTTGAACCGACGGGAATCAGGTGCGCTCGTTTGGGCTGTAGGGCTAAGAGGGCACTGAGATCGGCGGCAGCTTGGCTTCTGGCTCTGGCTTCTAGGGTACGACCGAGGAGAATAAAACCCAGGAGCATCACTGGTTCGTCAAAGAAGCATTCCCATCCCGTTTGGGGAACGAGTAGGGCAATGGTGCTGGTGGTGTAGGCAGCGATCGCCCCTAAGCCGACTAAACTATTCATATTGGGGCTATTGTTCCATAATCCCCGCGCCCCTTCGATAATGATGTTTCGTCCGGGAAAGAGGAGAGCAAGGGTGGCTAAACCCCAGTGAAACGCCATGGAACTCAGAAGGGGTAAATCGTGAAATCCATGGCCGGTAAAGGATAACAGCAATAAAGAGGCGGCGATCGCCAATTCTTTTTGATGTGCTTTAAGTTCCTGTTGATACCGGTGTTGGGGAGAAAGGGAGGAATTTCCGAGATTTTCCGGCGATCGTAGTTGGCTGGGAAATCCTGATTCTGTTAGCTTTTCAGCCAATTGAGTCCCATTGACCGCGCCACTCTCATATTCTACTGCCGCTACAGCCGTCACTAAATTAACACAAGCAGACCGGACTCCTGGCTGTTGAATCAGTTGCCGTTCTACAGCTTGGACGCATCCGGCACATTTCATTCCCGTCACATCTAAGGTTAGGGTTTCGAGGGGCATCGAGTCTTGGGGGACTGGTGTTTGGGGAACGACTTGCATAGGCGGCTCTAGAACTCTCCACTACGATCTCTGGTCTAGTTTAGAGCAAGTCTATGGAACAAGAAAATTAAAAAATTCCTTCTAAGCAATAGCTCATTAACAATTCCTTCTTCCTTCCAATCTTTTTCAATATCAATTTTCTCATTTTTAATCGGAATATGAACATGAATATTTCTGATTTTCTTCTTCCCTTCCCACCCCAGAAACATCCAAAGATATTGATCGTGAGTTTCATCAAATACCAAACACCTTGCTCGAGCAAGGTTCGATGAACCAGAGATCCATTCATGATCTTCAGTTAAAATTGGTTGAATTCGAGTCTCGATCGTTTTCTAGTTGAGCGATTATAGGCTGGTGGTTTTCATTGATCTCTAGCCGATAATTTGATATAATATCAGACCGTATTTATATACAGGCTTTAACTATGCAATCTGATAATTATGAATTTGATGGTTCCCAGAATGTACTGATCGGGCAATTAGCCAGTCGCATGAAATTTGTCAGTATTTTTTTAATGATTGGTGGAGTTCTGACAGTCATCTTTGGGCTGCGCGGATCGCAAGAAGGCATCGGAGCGATGATCTCAGGAGTGGCTGATTTTTTAATCGGCATTTGGACATACCAAGCCTCTACTGCCTTTAAGCGAATTGTCGATACTGAAGGTCAGGATATAGAACACTTAATGGGTGCGTTAGGAGAGTTGCGAAAACTTTACACCTTACAATATTGGGTTTTGATCGTTACATTGGTGGCTCTCATTTTGGTCTTGGTCTTAGGTGTGTTTTTAGGATTGCTTGAGGGTTTAGGCTAGAGTGATGACGCTAAAACTAACTATAGTCAAAGTTCTATACAGGGCTTAAAGCATTCTTTACAAAATCAAGAAATCAATACTGATGCAGTATGAATTTCTGTCAAACTCCTCAATTTGAGATCGTTTGTCAACCAATTTGCATTGAGACTCTTTGCCGTTGTCACCACTATAGCATCGGGAAGCTTTAACTTGTAATTTTTACGGAAAGCGATCGCGAACTCTTTAATAGACTCTCACTTTTATTGACTATATATATAAGTGATTTATTATAGCATTTTTTTGTAGATCGAGTGAAAATATGTAGAGATTCAATGATTGAAATAAAAATAACCTTAAACTTGAAAAGCCTCCTCAATTTAACCTACCGTTAAATTGAGGAGTGCCAATCATAAAGTGTTATTTACAGAAGATTCTACGAGTAGGAGCGATCGCCCTGTAAACTAAACTAGGAACTTACTCTGGTTCCCAAGTTAAACCGAAAAATCAGTCTATGGCAACAACATCAGCAGGCGATCGCCCATTACCCTCCTGGAACAATACTCAAGCCGACTATCCCCAAGATAAGTGCATCCATCAGTTATTTGAAGCCCAAGCCGAGCGAACCCCTGACTCGGTGGCTGTTGTATTCGAGTCTCAACAACTAACCTATAGGGAATTAAACGCCAAAGCCAATCAACTGGCTCGCTACTTGCAAAGGTTGGGAGTCGGACCAGAGGTATTGGTGGGTCTATGCGTCGATCGCTCCTTGGACATGGTAGTGGCTATGTTGGGAATCCTCAAAGCCGGTGGCGCTTATGTACCCTTAGACCCGGCCTATCCAGCAGAGCGTTTGGCTTTCATGCTCGCGGATGCTAACCTGTCAATCGCAGTCACTCAAGAGAAACTAGCATCAGGACTGCTGAATTCGAGCGCCCAGGCAACGCCTTTTGAGATCGTTGGCTTGGACAAAGACTGGGAGAAGATATCGCAGCAGAGTGCAGAAAATGTAAATAGTACCATTCATTCTGACAACCTAGCCTACATTATCTACACTTCAGGTTCTACTGGAAAGCCAAAAGGCGTACAGATTACCCACAAGAGTGTGGTTTGTTCGCTCGACTACACTTGCAAGTATTTTGAACTAACAGAGTGCGATACCTTAGTTGCAGTAGCTAGTATTTGCTTCGATACCTCAGTAATGGAAATTTACTCTCCCCTGAATGTAGGGGCACGTCTGGTAATTGCAAGTGACGAAGCTACCAAAACCGGAAGGATATTAGCGCAGTTACTGACCTTATCCGGCGCTACCATTATGGTCAGCACTCCCTCTACTTGGCATATGGTGCTAGAAGCTGAGTGGGATGGTAACAAACAGTTCAAAATAATTTGTGGTGGCGAAGCCCTATCGCGAAATCTAGCCAATCGGTTGCTAGAAAAAAGTTCTTACTTATGGAATTGCTACGGACCCACAGAAACGACGATATATTCAACTACATGCCAAGTTAGCCCGGGCGAAGGTTGCGTCCCCATTGGAAAACCAATTGATGGTGCCGAGGTTTATATACTCCTAGAATCAGGAAAGCCAGCTCCTACAGGAGTTCCTGGAGAATTACATATTGGCGGTGCGACACGTCTGGCACGAGGTTATCTTAGCCGACCGGAACTCACTGAAGAAAAATTTATTCCTAACCTATTTTGTACGGGCGATCTCCTTTACAAAACAGGTGACTTAGCTCGCTACCTACCAGATGGCAACATTGAGTACCTAGGTCGGATCGACGACCAAGTAAAAATTCGCGGCTTCCGCATCGAACTGGGAGAAATTGAAGCGGTACTGCTCGAACACCCCGCCGCGAGCCAAGTTGTCGTAGCGGCGAGGGAAGATATAGCTAACAACAAGCGCCTAGTAGCTTATGTTGTCTCTTCCTTGTCCGATCCATCAAAAATAACTGTCGAAGAAGAGCAGGTTAAGCAATGGGGTAAACTATGGGATGAAGCCTACAAAAAGCCAGCAGAAGAGTGGGATTCTGCTCTCCACATTGGTGGCTGGAACGATAGCTATACCAAAAAGGCATTGCCGACCATCCAAGTGCAGGAGTGGGTGGACTGTACGGTAAAACGCATTCTCGCTTTGCAGCCGAAACGAGTGCTGGAAATCGGTTGTGGAACGGGGATGTTACTATTTCGCATCGCACCCCACTGCAAGCATTATTGGGGCACCGATGTTTCTGTAGAAGCAATCCGTTATGTCCAGCAAGAGATTAAGGACAAAACTTTAGCACCGAACGTGACGCTGCGTGCAACTCCAGCAGACGACTTGGAGGGAATAGATGCTGGCTTGGATACCGTAGTAATTAATTCGGTCATTCCCATGTTTCCCAGCATGGACTACCTCGTTCGCGTTTTGGAAAAGGTTGCCACTTTAGTCAAGCCTGGAGGTGCAATTTTTGTTGGAGATGTGTTGAGCAGACCGTTGCTAGAAGCATTTCATACCTCAGTGCAGTTGTATCAAGCCCCTGACTCTCTATCTACAGCGGCACTGCAACACGACATCCAGGAACGAATAGCCAGAGAAAAAAGATTAAATATTGACCTAGAATTCTTCGCAGCCCTAAAAGAGCATTTGCCGCAAATCAGTCATGTAGAAATTCAACTCAAGCCCGGCTATTCCCAAAACGAACTGACTCGCTTCCGTTATGATGTGGTTCTCCATATAGGCAAAAAAGCGCCCGCTTCCAATGCTCCAATTTATCTAAACTGGCAGCAAGATAGTTTGACCATAGCCGCCGTTCGCCAACAACTTCTAGAAGCATCCCCAGAAATGCTCGTAGTCGCTGGCGTTCCCAACCCCCGGACATGGGCAGATCTGCAAGCAATAGAATGGCTCGCCAGTCCCGAATGTCCCGAAACTGTAGGGGAACTGCGTCAAAATATTTCTCAAGCAGGAATTGAGCCGGAAGACTGGTGGCAATTGCAGTCCGAGGTAGATTATCGAATTAACGTTACTTGGTCTAGCAATACCAGCGAGGCTTACTATGATGTCGTATTTGTCCGCAAGGATAGCAACATTATTCCAGACAGCAGCATTATTTCGCCTCAAGAAACCCCTCAGCAAAACGAACCCAAACCTTGGAGTGCTTATGCCAATCTGCCCTACACCGGCAGCAAACCCAGTCAATTAATCCCTCAGTTGCGCCAGTTCCTGCGAGAAAAACTGCCGGATTATATGGTGCCATCGGCGTTTGTCCTTCTGGACGAACTCCCCCTGAACCCCAGTGGAAAAATTGACCGGCGCGCCCTGCCCGCACCCGATCGCTCCCGCCCGGTTCTGGATGTAGAGCTGGTATCGCCGCGAACTCCCACAGAAGAAATTATCGCCGGAATTTGGGCAGAAGTATTGAGCCTGGACGAACTCGGAGTTTTAGACAATTTCTTTATGCTGGGGGGCGACTCCATCCAAGCGACGCAACTGGTATCGCGCGTACGCGATACCTTTGGTGTAGAGCTGTCATTGCATCAGTTGTTTGAATCGCCGACAGTGGCAGAATTAAGCGAAACCCTCTCAGGCGCTTCTCGCCAAAAATTGGCCCCGATCCAACCCGTGCCGCGAGATGGAGAAATGCCCCTATCTTTTGCCGAGCAACGCCTGTGGTTTCTGGATCGCTTGCAGGAAAAAAGCATCGCCTATAACGAGCAAGAGGCTTTGCGCTTGACGGGTTCGCTTTCTGTAGAAGCGCTACAAGGGGCGTTGCAAGAAATAGTGCGCCGTCACGAAAGCTTGCGGACAAATTATCAAGCAGTTGATGGCTCTGCGGTGCGAACGATCGCGCCGGAACTGGATTTGCATATTCCCACGATTGACTTACAGCATTTGTCACCAGAAGAACAGCTATCCCAAGTACAGCAATTGAGCGATCGCGAAAGCGAGCAACCCTTTGACTTAGCCAACGATCCTTTGCTTCGAGTAACCCTATTGCGGTTAGGGACTGATGACCATGTATTATTGCTGGGGATGCACCACATTATTACCGATGGCTGGTCGATGGGGGTATTTGCCAACGAGTTGGAAGCATTCTACGGAACCCAAGTGTTGGGCTTGCCCTCACCGTTAGCCCAACTGCCAATCCAATATGCCGATTTTGCTTGCTGGCAGCGGCAGCCGGCGATCGCAGAAATACTTTCCCCACAACTGTCTTACTGGAAGCAACAGCTCGCAGGAGTTCCTCCTTTATTAGAACTGCCGACAGACTATCCCCGCCCGACGGTGCAAACCTCGCGAGGGGGCAAAGAGTTTTTCGAGTTTGACTTTGAATTCACCGAACGACTCAAGCACCTGAGTCGAGAAAACGGAGTGACTCTCTTTATGACGCTGTTTGCCGCCTTTAGCACCCTACTATATCGCTATAGCAGCCAGCCCGATATAGTTGTAGGCACGCCGATCGCCAACCGAAATCGCAGCGAAATAGAAGCAGCGATCGGCTTTTTTGTCAATACGCTGGTGTTGCGATCGCGCTTTGAGGGCAATCCCAGTTTCGTTGAATTATTGGCTCGGGTACGGCAGGTATCTTTGGATGCCTACACGAACCAAGATTTGCCCTTCGAGCAGTTGGTGGAGGCACTGCAACCCCCGCGCACTCTCTCGCACTCGCCCGTATTTCAGGTGATGTTCGCCTTGCAAAATGCGCCTCGGAAACCTGTGGAATTACCGGGATTGAGTTTTAATTGGTTGCCTTTGGAAACGGCAAAAGCCAAGTTTGACTTGTTCCTGTCGATGGAAGAAACAGAAGCGGGATTAATTGGCTACTGGGAATACAATCGCGATTTGTTCGAGCCAGGAACTATCCGCCGCATGATGGGACATTTCCAGACTGTGCTAGTGGCAATATTGGCAAACCCAGAGGCGCGAGTTGGCGAATTGCCCTTGCTGAGTGCAGCAGAGAGCCACCAGTTGTTAGTAGAGTGGAACGATACTTTTGCCGAATATCCCCAGGAAAAGTGCATCCAGGAGTTGTTCGAGGAACAAGTAGAGCGGACTCCCGATGCCGTAGCAGTAGTTTTTGAGGAGGAACAACTAACCTATCGGGAGCTGAATGCGAAAGCAAACCAATTGGCGCGATATTTGCAAGGCTTGGGAGTCGGGGCAGAGGTGCTGGTAGGGATATGCGTAGAGCGATCGCTCTCTACGATCGTAGGATTGTTGGGAATTCTCAAAGCAGGTGGTGCTTATCTGCCTTTAGACCCGAATTATCCATCAGAACGAATAGCCGATATACTGGCAGATGCTGGAGTTTCGATGTTATTAGCGATAGGAAAAGGAGTAGTCCCACCGCAGAACCAAACCCAAGTCATATGTCTCGATACGGCTTGGGAAGAAATCGCCAAACAGAGTGAAGGAAATCTGCCGATCTCGGTAACGGTAAATAACTTAGCGTATGTCATCTACACATCAGGCTCTACGGGCAAACCAAAAGGAGTTGCGATCGAACATCGCTCTATTTTGAATCTGGCGCGGGCAATCGAAGGAGCGATCGCAGCCACAAGTGACGAGCCTCTATGTAAAATCACTTTAAATGGGCCTTTATTTTTCGATACTTCAGTAAAACAAATCGTACAACTCCTGTACGGTCGCACACTTTATATCGTGCCGGAAAACATTCGATTGGATTCGAGGCGCTTGTTATCCTACCTACTCGATTGCCAAATCGACCTGTTTGACTGTACCCCATCCCAACTCAGACTGCTTGTGGCGGACGGATTCCTAAACAGCGATACCCCTCCTAAGTATGTGTTAGTGGGAGGAGAACCGATTGATGAATCCACTTGGACTGCTTTGAGACAGGCTAAAAGTCGTCAATTTTATAATCTTTACGGACCGACTGAATGCACGGTAGATGCAACGGTTTGTGCTTTAGGAAAGACTGGCGATACGCCCACGATCGGTCGTCCCATTGCCAATACCCAAATTTATATTCTGGACAACTATCTCCAACCCGTCCCTATCGGCGTACCGGGCGAACTCCATATCGGCGGCGCGGGTTTAGCGCGAGGTTATCTGAACCGTCCCGAATTAACTGAGCAAAAGTTTATCCCCAATCCTTTTAGCGACGAACCCGGTTCGCGCTTATACAAAACTGGCGATAAGGCGCGCTATCTTCCCGATGGCAACATTGAATTTATCGGACGCATCGACAATCAGGTGAAAATCCGAGGTTTCCGCATCGAACTGGGGGAAATCGAAGCAACGCTGACTCAACACCCAGAAATCCGTGAAGCCGTGGTTATGGTTCGCGAAGATACTCCAGCAGATAAACGACTTGTCGCGTATATCGTCACCAAAGAAGAAGTGACATCCGCCGATTTGCGCAGTTTCCTGAAAACTAAGCTCCCTGACTACATGGTTCCCAGTGCATTTGTCTTTTTAGAGGCAATCCCTCTAACTCCCAATGGCAAATGCGATCGCGAAGCGTTGCGGATGCAATATCGCCGCGCCCTACCCGCACCGGATACAGAACATCGAGAAGAAGGCGCGATCGCCCCCCGCACTCCCACCGAACTGCACCTGTCCCAAATTTGGTCGGAAGTTCTCAGTATTCCCACCGTGGGAGTCCGAGACAACTTCTTTGAATTGGGCGGTCATTCCCTGTTAGCAGTACGCTTGATGGCTCGCATCGAACGGCACTTTGGTCAAAATCTGCCTCTGGCCACTCTATTTCAAAGCTCTACGGTTGAGGAACAAGCAAAACTTCTGGATTCGGATCAAGATTTTCAGCTCGGATCTCCCCTAGTGAACATTAAGTCGGGGGGAGAGGGAGCGCCACTGTTTTTGATTCCTCCCAGCAGCGGCCAAGTCTTATTTTATCTAGACTTAGTTCGCAATCTGGAAACCGAGCGACCGATTTACGGTTTGCAATTGCCCGGTTTAAACGGAGAACGAGAACCGATAACTTCCCCAGAAGAACTAGCGGCGTTTGCTGTCCGAGAGATAAAAGTAGTGCAGCCGCACGGACCTTATTATCTGGCAGGTTTTTGCGTGGGAGGTCTCTTAGCATTTGAAATCGCCCAACAGTTAAAGCAGCAAGACGACACTGTAGAATTGCTCGCAATGATAGAAACTCACTCTCCCAAGTTACATAAACTTCTCAACGATCGCATGGCAGAAGAAAACTTAGGATATGAGATCCTGTATGCAATCGGTTTTGCTCAAGAACTCAGCGCTAGTTCTGGCAAACCCTTATCCGTGTCTCCTCAACAATTGAAGCGTCTGAACTTGGAGGAGCAGTTGGAATACATCCTGGAACAGGCAAAGCTCCAGAATATTATCCCCTCAGAGGTAGGAGTACAGCAGATGCAAAACCTGTATCGAGTTTATCACGCAACGGGATGGGCAACCTATGACTATCAGGCGCGACCCTACCTTGGTGCAATTCACCTGTTCAATGCCAGTCAACCTTCGATGGAACTTGACACTGATGCAACTCTGGGTTGGAAAGATTTAGTTAAAGGTCAAATCGAAGTTCATCAGATTCCGGGGGATCATTATTCTATTATTCGCGAGCCAGGTGTCGGTCTTTTAACTCAAAAGTTAGCAGTCTGTCTGAGATGATGCAGCAGCCTCACCTCTGGGTTCTCGCCCAAAAGTTGGCAGCTTGCTTGAATTAGGTTAAAGAGCGATCGCAGTTAAATTGAAAAGCTAAATTGAGCAAAAATAATTGACGCGATCGCCCTTTACGCTACTTTAGAGATTGCCAACCCAGCTCTTTCCTGGCAGGTTGCTCCACAATCAAGAGGAGCATTAAGACTATTCTCTCAATCTCTAAAAAGCCGCTCTCTTGTCTTCATCCCATCCATCAATTCACGGGGTTTTCAGCATATCTCTGATAATGATATATAGCAGAGAAAGGGAGAGTTACGACATTTTCTATTGCCTCTTGCCTCAAACCATAACCTCACTGTCCTAATCAACTCTTTCACTGCTATAGCAAAAATATTTATGTTCGCTGACAAAACACTTAATCGCCCCATCGGTATAGTCTTTGAGGAACAAGTATGGAAAGCTCCCGATCGGGTGGCGATCGCCAGCAACAATCACCAATGGACTTATCAAACCTTAAACAGTCGTGCCAATGCAATAGCCAATGATATCCTCAAGAGTTGCGACAATGGTTTAGAGAGAATCGCCCTACTGCTAGAACATGACGGGCCAGCGATCGCCAGTATCTTGGCAGTCCTCAAAGTTGGCAAAACCTATATTCCCCTCGATCCAACCTATCCCAGTTCCAGACTGAAATCTATTGTGCAAGATTCCCAACCCCAAATTATCTTGACCAATAATAGAAACTGGGATTTAGCACAAAAGATAACTCAAGCAAAAATAGCGATCGTCAATATCGATAATCTAGAGTATGCAACGACTGTCTCTAACCTCGTATTGTCAATTTCTCCAGAAACACCAGCCTATATTCTCTACACATCTGGTTCGACAGGAGTTCCCAAAGGAGTCGTGCAAAATCACCGCAACATTCTCCATTTCATCAGAGCTTATCGTAAAACGATTCATCTTTCGAGTTCGGACAAACTCACCCTGCTATCTTCCTATAGTTTTGATGCCGCAATAATCGATATATTTGCCGCCTTGCTAAATGGAGCAACCCTATGCTTATTTGACCTAAAGCAAGAAAAAATCACAATTTATCACTCAACCCCAACAGTTTATCGGCAATTAATCGATATTTTGAACGAAAATAGTCAAGCGGTTCGGACTGAGCTAGACTCAATTCGTTTAGTAGTATTGGGAGGAGAAGCTGCCTTAACAACAGACTTTGAATCCTATAAAAAATATTTCGCTCCAGACTGCCTATTGGTAAATTTGATGGGATGTTCTGAATCGTCCTTCAACTTCCAATATACCCTAAACAAGGAAACAGAACTCAGCGATCGAGGCTTACTTCCAGTCGGTTATCCAGTTCCAGAAACAGAGTTATTATTGCTCGATGAAGCAGGAAATCCTGCACTTGACTCTGGAGAAATTGCCATTCGCAGCCCCTATATAGCCTTGGGATACTGGCAAAATCCAGAACTAACAAAAGTCGTATTTCTACCCGATCCAGAAGGCAGAAAACAGTGCATTTATCGCAGCGGAGACTTGGGTAGATTAAGAACAGATGGGGTATTAGAGTTTTTAGGACGCAAGGATTTTCAAGTCAAAATCAGAGGGTTTCGCGTCGAACTTGGAGAACTCGAAGCCACTCTCGGGCAGCACCCAAAGGTACTATCCTCCGTAGCAACTAGCTCCAAAGAGAGTCCGGGGAACCTGTATTTAGTCGCTTATATAGTTCCCGATCGCCAACGGGTCCCAACTATAAGCGAATTGCGTAGCTTCTTGTCGGAAAGACTGCCAGACTACATGATGCCAAGTGCGTTTGTCATGCTAGATACTTTGCCCCTGACTCCCAACAATAAAATAGATCGTCTCGCTCTGCCAGCTCCGAAATTTTCCCGTCTCCATCTATCAACACCTTTCGTGCAACCCAGTAGCAAGAACCAAAAAGTTTTAGTAGATATTTGGAGTGCTTTGCTAAACGTAGAAGTCGGCATACACGACAATTTCTTTGAACTGGGCGGACATTCCCTACTGGCCACTAGGATTTTAAGTCGCATCCGCAATGCGTTCGATCTCGATTTACCCGTTCGTGCCTTATTTGAATGTCCAACTATTGCCGAGTTAACCCTGGCGATAGAGACACGCATTAAGGGAGACTTAGAACCAAAAAAAAATGCGATCGCACCAGCTCCGCGAAGTCAAAACTTACCGTCATCTTTTATTCAGGAAGAATTTTGGTATCTGATTCACCTAGCTCCAAATAGTGCCATCTACTATACGATTAAAGCAGCATGGCGTTTAACAGGAACTCTGAATCGAACTGCCCTAAAACGAGCCATCGCCGAAATGGTCAGCCGTCACGAAATTTTGCGCACCACATTCAAATTGACTGAGGGTTTGTTGGTGCAAGTCGTAGCTTCTTCTTTACAGATATTCGTGCCAGAAATCGATTTGCAAAACCTCTCACCAGAGGAACAATCAGAAACGCTTAAAAGATATTCCCAAAAAGAATTAGAACGTTCTTTTGACCTAGTTAACGGTCCTTTGTTCAGAGTTATGGTCTTGCAGTTGGGAGTAAAATCCCATGTTTTACTGTTAACGATGAGCCACATTATTGGTGATGCGTGGTCAACGGGAATATTTTTCCAAGAGTTGATGACTATTTACTCGGCTTTTGCCTCCGGTAAACCCTCACCTTTGCCAAAGCTGTCCGTACAATATGCTGATTTTGCTTGCTGGCAACGGGAGCGGTTAACCGACCAAATGTTAAAACCTCAGCTTGAATATTGGAAACAACAACTCTCAGAGAGTCTACCCCTTTTGGAACTTCCTACAGACCGTTCTCGGCCTTTAGAGCAGAGTTTCCGAGGAGGCAGACAATCTTTTCACGCACCCGCCGACCTGACCGAAAAACTATTGGAGTTAAGTCAGGGAGAAGGAGCGACTTTATATATGACTTTATTGGCAGCGTTGGCAACGTTGCTCTTTCGCTACAGCTCTCAAGAGGAGATTAATATTGGCACCCCAGTCAGCCAGCGAAATGTTATAGAAACTGAATCTTTAATCGGTCCATTTTTGAATGTGCTGGTGCTGGGGATTAAATTACAAAACAATCCCACTTTTCAAGATTTGCTTTCTCAAGTAAGGCAAACCGTTCTAGAAGCTTTGGTTCATCAAGAGGTGCCATACCCAAAAGTTCTAGAAACCATACAACCAGAACGGCAACTCAGCCACAATCCTCTGTTTCAGGTGATATTGGATTGGGTTAACCTACCAACGAGCAAACTAGAGCAACTAGAAACTTCTAGTCTGACAACCGAGCCACTGCTGGAAATCCAAGATATTGAGGATAAAACGACTGCGGTCGATCTATGCCTTTTGGTGTGGGAAACTGAAGGCGAATTGAACGGATATTTCCAATACAGCACGGATTTATTTGATGCGGAAACTATCTCGCGGATGGCGGAACATTTTCAGGTTTTGCTCCAAGCAATAGTGACTAATCCTGAAGTGCAAATTAGCCAACTTCTGTTGCTGACTCAGTTGGAACGCCATCAGTTGTTCGTAGAGTGGAACAATACAACGACGGAGTATCCCCAGGATCGGGGTATACATCAGTTATTCGAGCAACAAGTTGAACGAACTCCCGATGCTGTTGCAGTTATTTTTGAGAACCAGGGACTAACTTATCGAGAATTGAATGGGAAAGCCAATCAACTGGCGCGGTATTTGCAATGTTTGGGAGTCAAACCAGAGGTGCTAGTGGGGATTTGTGTAGAGCGATCGCTGGAAATGATCATAGGATTATTGGGGATTCTCAAAGCTGGTGGGGCTTATGTACCCTTAGATCCAGATTATCCAAGCGATCGCATCGCCAGCATCTTTTCTTCTTCCAAGCTCAAGGTGTTGGTGACTCAGGAAACCGTATTGACCTCTTTACCGCAACATTCTGCACGTTCGGTATGTTTAGATGCAGAATCAGAGCAAATAGCTTGGTTTAGCGATCGCAATCTCGACATAACTTCTCAACCTGAGAATCTAGCATACGTCATTTATACCTCCGGCTCTACCGGACAACCCAAAGGCGTAGAAATAGGCCACCAATCCCTTGTTAACCTGGTGAGTGCAATGCAAGTCACCCTCGGTTTCAGCAACAGCGATTCTATTCTGGCAGCTACCACGATCGGTTTTGACATGGCAGTTCCGGAGATTTATTTGCCACTGATCGTAGGGGGAAAAACGATTGTAGTCTCTAGGGAAGTGGCTACCGACGGCAAGCAGCTCTTGTCAACCTTGAAAAACTCCGGTGCTACTGTGATGCAGGCAACTCCAGTCACGGCGAAAATGCTGCTAGCGGCTGGTTGGCACAGTAGTAGTGGATTCAAAATGATTTGCGGTGGCGAAGCCGTACCGCGAGAACTCGCTGTTCGTCTGATAGAAAAAGGCGCTTGTCTCTGGAATCTATATGGTCCTACCGAGACTACAGTTTGGTCAACTGCCTGCCATCTCAATGCCTCCAGTTATTCCTCCCAGCGCCAAGAGATCGACTACTCAATTGGCACTCCCATTGCCAATACCCAAATCTATATTCTCGACAAGCATCTCCAACCCGTCCCTATCGGCGTATCTGGAGAACTCCACATTGGAGGTGCGGGGCTAGCCAGAGGCTATCACAACCATCCGGAATTAACTGCCCAAAAATTTATCCCCAACCCCTTGAGCAACGAACCTGGTTCTCGCCTTTACAAAACAGGTGATTTAGCTCGCTATCTCCCGGATGGCAACATCGAATTTATCGGACGCATCGACAACCAAGTAAAAATCCGAGGCTTCCGCATCGAACTCGGAGAAATAGAAGCCACGTTAACTCAATATCCAAGCTTGCGCGAAGCCGTGGTTGTTGTCCGTGAAGATTCGACCGGGGATAAACGCCTCGTTGCCTATATTGTTACTCAGGAACAAGTAGCGGTATCTGTTTTGCGAATGTTCCTGAAAACCAAGCTACCTGACTACATGGTTCCAAGCGCATTTGTCTTTTTAGAGGCAATACCTCTAACTCCCAACGGCAAAATAGACCGCCGCGCCCTACCGAAACCCGATGCTTCTAGTTTCGGCACTTTAACAAAAATCGTCCCTCGCACTCCTACGGAAGAACTGCTAGCCGCTATCTGGACTGAAGTATTGGGATTGGACAAGGTGGGAATAGAAGAGAACTTCTTTGAAATTGGGGGACATTCTCTGAAAGCGATGCAAGCGATATCGAGGATAAGCGATACATTTTCCGTAGATATCCCGTTAAAAAAGCTATTTCAATTACCGACAATTGCAGAACTGGCTAAAGGAATAGAAACGGATCGCACTGAGGGAAAAACTGGGTTGCAACTGCCAGCAATTGCTGTAACAGCAAGAGATACAACTATTCCCTTATCCTTTGCCCAACAAAGACTGTGGTTTCTCTATCTCCTGGAAGGGAAAAATGCCACTTACAATATTCCCGTAGCAATCCACCTAGATGGTTTTCTGAATATTGCCGCCCTACAGGCAGCTTTAGTAGAAATAGTTCGCCGTCACGACATTTTGCGCGTCACGTTTCAAGCAGAGAACGGGACTCCATTTCAAGCGATCGCCACCCCGTCTAACGGAGAATTTCCAGTTATAGACCTACAAAATATACCCGAAGCCAGTCAAGAACGCAAAGTACACCGATTCCTCACAGAAGAAGCAAGCCATTTTTTTGACATCACTACCGAACGATTAGTCCGCTTCAAGCTATTGCGTCTGAGTCCCCAGTCTAATATCCTACTGCTTACGATGCACCATATCGTCTCTGATGATTGGTCTTTGGGGGTATTCTTCCGGGAGTTACAGGTTTTATATGCAGCGTTTTCTCAACAACAACCTTCCCCTTTACCAGAGCTGCCCATCCAATATGCAGATTTTGCCATTTGGCAGCGTCAGTACTTGACTCCAGAAGTCCTGGCTACCCAAGTAAACTACTGGAAACGGCAGTTAGCTGAAATTCCGCCTCAATTAGAATTGCCAACAGACCGACCCCGCCCTTCAGTTCGGGGATTTCGAGGTGCGAGTGAGTCTTTTTCTGTACCTGTAGAATTGACGGCTAAACTTTTGCAAGTCAGCGAACAATATAGTGCGACTCTATTCATGACTCTCTTGGCAGCTTTTAGCACCTTACTTTATCGTTATAGCGGCCAAACAGATATTGTGGTGGGGTCTCCCATTGCCAACCGCGATCGCCCGGAAATAGAGTCCCTAATTGGCTTCTTTGTCAATACCTTAGTGTTGCGAACTACCTTTGCCGAAAATCCCAGTTTTGTTTCCTTGCTACATCAGTTACGAGAAACCTGTCTGGATGCCTATTCTCATGGAGATGTACCCTTCGAGCAATTGGTAGAAGAATTGCAACCCGAGCGCAACCCAAGCTATACACCCCTATTTCAAGTCATGTTTGCACTGCAATATGAAGAGGAGGAAAAGACTGGGGAAAGTTGGGAATTATCCGGATTAAAAGTCAGCCGTTTGGCAACGAATAGCGCAACTTCCAAATTTGACATGACTCTGTGGATGAGAGTAACAGAGTCAGGATTAACGGGAAGGTGGGAATACAATACCGATCTGTTTGATGCCGAGACTATCTACCGGATGGCCTTACATTTCCAGAATGTATTGGAGGCGATTGTCGCTTGTCCTGAAGAAAAGGTGGCTTTTTTGCCCTTGATGGCCCAAGCCGAACGAGATCGACTGTTGCTAGCGTCGAACAATACTCGTGCGCAATACGCGGATAATTATTGCCTTCATCAGGTCTTTGAACAGCAAGTAGAACGAACGCCAGATGCGATCGCAGTAGTATTTGAGGAAGAACAAGTTACCTATTGGGAGCTGAACGCACGGGCCAATCAACTGGCGCGTTACCTGCAAAGCTTGGGGGTAGGGCCGGAGGTGCTAGTGGGGATTTGTGTAGAGCGATCGCTCTCTACGATCGTAGGATTATTAGGAATTCTCAAAGCAGGCGGAGCATACCTACCTTTAGACCCAGATTATCCACCAGAGCGTCTCGCCTATATCTTTTCTAACTCCCAAGCTGCGGTATTAGTAACAACGCAGGAATTAACCGTCCGATTACAGGTCTTACCCGATCTCGTTGTCTGTTTAGATAGTGACTGGGAATTGATATCGAGTTGCAGCACTGACAATCTATCATCTCCAGTTCGTCCTGAGAATTTAGCATACATAATTTATACGTCCGGTTCCACAGGAAAACCCAAAGGAGTGGAAATCTGCCATCAATCTCTGGTCAACTTTCTTCGTGGGATGGCAATAAAACCCGGCTTAACTGATACTGATATTATCTTAGCCGTCACTACTCTCAGTTTTGATATTGCTGCCCTAGAGATTTACTTACCCTTAATCGTGGGAGCAAAAATAGTCTTAGCGAGTCGAGAGGTCGCTACTGACGGTCAACAACTGTTGTCCAAATTGGAGCTAGAGGGCACGACCGCGATGCAAGCGACTCCAGCAACTTGGCAAATGCTGCTAACTTCCGGTTGGCAAGGGAATTCGCACTTGAAAATACTTTGTGGTGGAGAACCCTTGTCTAAGCAACTAGCCATTCAACTTCTGGAAAAAGGCTCTTCCCTCTGGAACCTATATGGTCCTACAGAAGCGACAGTGTGGTCAACAGTTTGCCCGGTTAGTGCTTCCGATCTCATAGAGAGCAAAGAAAATGTGTCAGTGGCGATCGGTCGTCCGATCGCTAATACCCAAATCTATATTCTCGATAACTATCTCCAGCCTGTCCCCATAGGCGTACCAGGAGAACTCCATATCGGCGGTGCAGGGTTAGCGCGAGGCTATCTCAATCGCCCCGAATTAACCGAGCAAAAGTTTATCTCCAATCCCTTTAGTGACGAACCGGGTTCGCGCCTTTACAAAACCGGCGATAAGGCACGCTATCTCCCGGATGGCAAGATTGAATTTATCGGACGCATCGACAACCAAGTAAAAATACGAGGCTTCCGCATCGAACTCGGAGAGATTGAAGCAACTTTAGCCCAACATCCCAATGTGGGTGAAGCCGTGGTTATTGTTCGCGAAGATACTCCAGCAGATAAACAACTGGTCGCCTACATGGTCACTAAAGAAGAAGTGACCTCCTCTGATGTGCGCAGTTTCTTGAAAACGAAGCTACCCAACTATATGGTTCCCAGTGTGTTTGTCTTTTTAGAGGCATTGCCTCTAACGCCTAATGGCAAAGTAAATCGCCGCGCCCTCCCTGCACCAGATACAGAACAGAGAGAAAAAGGAGCGATCGCCCCCCGCACCACTACCGAACTGCAACTATGCCAAATTTGGTCGGAAGTTCTCAAGATTTCCACCCTTGGAGTACAAGACAACTTCTTTGAATTGGGGGGTCATTCCCTGTTAGCCGTTCGCTTGATGGCTCGCATCGAACGGCAATTAGGCATTCACCTACCTTTGACTACTCTGTTTACAGAACCGACAATCGAAAGCCAAGCTAATCTGCTCAAGGCAAAGAATGATATTAGCTCCCATTCCCCCTTAGTGCCGATTCAAGCTTCAGGAGAGTTGCCACCATTTTTCTGCGTGCATCCGGTTGGCGGCAACGTTCTGTGCTACGCACAGTTAGCCCGACACCTGGGCAACAACCGACCGTTTTACGGCTTGCAGTCTGTGGGGTTATCTAGCGAAAAAGAACCCTTAACCAAAATAGAGGAGATGGCAGCTATTTATATAGAAGCATTGCAGGAAATTCAGCCTCACGGGCCGTATTATTTAGGCGGTTGGTCGATGGGTGGAGTCGTTGCTTGGGAAATGGTACGGCAGTTGCAAACTTTGGGGCAAAACGTTGAGCTATTGGCGTTGATTGACAGCTATGTACCGAGCCAGAATCAAAAACCGATTGATGATGCTTTTTTGATTAATGCTCTATTGGGCGATCTCGGCGGTATATTTGGCACAGAGTTCTCAATTTCGACCCATGAACTTCATCAACTTCAACCCTCAGAACAGTTAGGTTGCATCCTCACTGAAGCTAAACGCCTGAATATTTTGCCGCGAGAAATTTCCCTGAAACAGGTGGATCGGTTGTTTGAGGTTTTCAAAGCAAACCTGAAGGCGATATACGATTATCAACCTCAGCCTTATTGGGGTCGAGTAGCTCTATTTTCAGCCAATGAACTAGAAGAAGACCGAGGGTGGAGTAGTTGGGTGACAGGGAAGTTGGAAACTTATATGATTCCCGGCGATCATTATGGGATGATGCGATCGCCCCACGTCGGGGTTCTCGCCCAAAAGCTGGGAGCTTGTTTGAATTAAGTTAAAGAGCGATCTAATATCAAGTCCAGTTAATTGGCTATGATGCAATAGTTCGCCTTGGGGAACAGGAAACAGGCAACAATGTAGGAGTGGAAACGCACTATCCATAGCGAAACTTAGAAGAATCTTTCGACTAAAATAACCTGTAATCCAGTCAGGGTAAGGAAACCAGGTCGAAGACTGAAAAATAGCTGAAACTCTAGCCCTAACTGGATTGGTACTTGATCGATGTTAAATCCTTGTTCTGTATAGCTTTGAACTAGATATCAGTGCTGATTTTTGTCTAAGTCCCATGACTGTTGTTGCTACCCTGGTCTTTAATGACTTCCCTAAATAGGTTAGAGTTTTGCGATTAAGCTCGTGGGAATTGATCCTTAAGATTTGCCAAAGCTGACCAACGGGAATCCATAGCAGTATCGTCAGGTGCAGCCATTTGCTGAGTGACCTCAATTCCTGGACAATCTTGATCACATAATTGCCGATGGGGAAGTCTTAAGCAAAGCTGTTCGTAGAGCCAAGCTTCAGGGTCAAAATGACCTTGAGGGGAGAGGGTTTCCACCAAATCCTCTAAAGCCACTTCTCGCTCTAACGGTAGATTATCGTTGAGAGTCTCAGCATTGGGATCGAGCCAAATCATTTCCTTCGCTTTTGCCCGCAGTCGATAATTATATTGTTGCAGACAACGATCGCACTTCAGGGTTACAATCGTTTCGGCGATCGCCTTCACCTCCAAGTAACTCCCTTGGTGAATCATCTTAATCCAGCCCTCGACAGGCATCAAAGAATCCAACCCATCTAAATACTCATCAACCTCAATCTTGAGTTTTCCATCTGGGCACTTTAACAACCCAGGAATATGGATCATCTGCATCATCCACCTCCTTGCAAACTACTCCCTGAGCTGGGGTCGCACGCGCACAATCAAGCATCGATGAGGCTCTTTACCCACACTCTCCGTCTCCAGATCCTCATACGATTGCAGAAACTGATGCACTTCTCTCCTTTCCGCTGATGAGAGCGCCTTCATCTCAAACTCAACCGCCGTTTGACGTACTGTATAAGCCGCCACCTCAGCCATTTTCTGCACTTCCTGCTGTCGCTGGTGACGATAGCCATTCAACTCGACTGTAAACGACCCCTGTTCCTCTCGGTCTTGTCCCAGATTGAGAATTGCATTAATCAGATACTGAATGGCATCTAAACTTTCGCCCCCCGTACCCACCAACTGTTCAATCTGGGACGTATTTAAAGGCGAAGGGTCAATCGTTAACCAAGACGTTTCCTGTCCTGACCATCCTTCAATTACCTCCACCCTCACCGCAGTGGCTAGTCCCATCTTCTTTAACAGGTTTTCTAGCCACTCCTGGCCGCGCTTTTGCATGGTTTCCTTCATCGCTGCTACCGAGGCCTATTTCTTTTTCGATTCCGGTTTAGTCTTCTTTTTAGACCGTTTTTCAAAAGGCAGATCCGCGCGATTCTCGGATAGTGTACCCGCAGGACTAACGCTCAGGCCTTTTTCCTCGACCAACTTCTGGAGATTTTCCGGCAACGGTTCCTTAGACAAAATAAACGTTTGTGCCGTTTGGAAAATATTGGCAATCACCATATACATCAAAACCCCAGCCGGTAAGGGAAAGAATAAGAACATCCCTGTAAAGATAATGGGCGTAATCTTATTAATGGTTTGTTGCTGGGAATTGGTATCATTATTGGTACTGGTTCCTCCCTGGCCAGACAGCACCTGGTTCAGATACAAACTGACCCCGAAGAACAACACCATTCCGAGGATGTCGAAGTTAATATTGCCATTATCATCAACAGCCCCAACTCTTCCGAGAGCTTTAATAAATAAAAATCCTTTCTCTGCTGCTAATCCTGGAACTGTCCCTTGAAGGGTCACTTCTCCCGGTTGAAGAGCAACCAAAGAGCCATCGGGATTAACCTCAACAAACTCTTCACCCTTAGTTATCGTCCAAGTCGGTTGTAGCTTTTGTACCTGATCCGGATACTGAGCCACCAACTCGTTAACCGTTTTTCCTTCTACAGTTTGTAGGTTAATTTGGGTTTTCTCGCCTACCCCAATTTTATTACCTCCAGGCAAAATTGCCGCTACTTTAGCATGAACCCCATCTTCGATATAGATGTTTTGGGGTTTGGTGGCATAAATTTGGGGTTGAATTCGCTGAATCTGTTCTTGGGGGAAAATCTGCACATCCACTGTATAGTTAACATCGGCAAAGGGCGATCCTCGCAATGTGGCAAACAGAGCAAATAGCACCGGCATTTGAATCAGGACTGGCAAACACCCGGCTAAGGGATTCCCCACCTCTTTGAAGAGTTTAGCCATCTCTTCTTGTTGTTTTGTGGGGTCATCTTTGTAGCGATTGCGAATTTCTTCTTGTCGCTTTTGCATGTAGGGCTGTACCACACGGGTGCGGCGCATACTGCGAATTGATCCGGCACTCAGGGGATACAGAGCAAACCGAATGACCAAGGTTAGGGCGACGATCGCCAAACCATAGCTCGGTACGATCCCGTAGAAAAAATCCAGGATCGGTAGCATAACGTTGCTAGAAAGAAAACCAATACCAAAGTCCATTCGTCGTGAGTTAACCTTTGCGCTGAGGAACTGCCTCTTCAGTGTATCTGATTGTCGGAGGCTTGATCTGATTAATTTTCACCGAGAACAGTCAGACTGTCCTCGGACTGATAAAGAATTAGGCGTTAACCTTACTCCCAGAGCCACTTTTCGTTTGGGCATTTTTGGAGATTTTGCCATTGATATAGTCATACAGTTCCCGAAACTGGGGGAGCGATCGCAGTTCTAGACGACTGCCATCCTTGAGCGTAATCACCATATCTCCCCACGATCCAAATCCCCTAGGAACAACGACCACTTGGGAGATTTCCGAGTAAATTACATCCGTGCGGTTGCGTCCCATCCATCCTCCAACACTGGAAACCCGGCGGCTGGTAATCCGATATCGAGACCAAATCGCTCGAATAATCGAACCAATGGTTAAGGGGAGAGCAATAATGGTAAAACCGATAAAAATATTGAAGATTAAATCTCCAATATGGGGGCCGCCATCATAGATGACATCTTCTTTAATTCCCATTCAGTACCTCTGCCTGTGCCAATAACTGCTCTAATTCTTGCAGAAATTCGTCCCAATTGCAGGATTGAACACTTGGGCGCACAATAAACACCAATCTCCACCCCCTCTGAATTTTGGGGAGCAGTTGGCGGAGTTTGGCCCGCATTTGCCGTTTTATCCGATTACGATAAACGGCTCGTTTATCAACTTTTTTGCCAATCGCAATGCCAATTTGGGTAGGGTGGCTTGGACGATGGGCATTTTGCGAACGAGAAAGTTTTGGCCCTAAAGCTCTTAGGGTCAAGTGGGCACTCTCATGTCGGCTTCCTTGACGATAGACTCCGACAAAATGTCGTCTATTTTTCAGTCGGTTAGCTTTGGGGAGCATGATATAGCGCTTCGCGCTGGTCATGGGTAAGAGGTAATGGGGGATTTCTCCCAATTGCACCCTTACCTCTTACCCAGCAAGGATTTCCTCTCATCCACATTAGCCGTAAATCTTAAACCGTTAACCGATGACGGCCTTTTTTACGACGGGTGCGAATGACTCGGCGGCCAGTATTACTGCGCATCCGGGCCCGAAACCCTGACGTTCTCTTTTGTTTGCGGTTGGTTCCTTCTAAGGTTCGTTTACTCATAGAATTGCTTTCACTTAAAGGGTTAGCGACTCAAATAAAAATGTCACAATCATTCATTATACCATAGTTCAGGGGATGTTCCCTGAAGGGGAAAAGGGAATAGGCCATCTCCCCATCCCCCATCCTCCAAGGGAATGAGGCAGTTATGGACTGATGCTTAATTCCCAAGTTCCGATATAGCGGGGGAGAGGAACCTCACCAGGGGTAAAAATTAGGCACTTAAACCGATAAATCCCAAATCCGGGGTTTTTGACATTGGAAAAGACTAATTCTAATCCAGGAGTACCTGCGGGGATGGGGTTTTCTGGATAAATCTCCACCAGTTTATTGTCTTCATCCCAAATCACCTCTTGTAGGGGTTGGGCCTCTCCTTTAATACGCACTTCTACTTTATCGGGGTCAATTTGGCCCGTATAGTTGGCGGGACTTTCAGAGTAGGAGATGGTAAATTGCTGAACTGCTTCTGTGAGTTTCTTTTGAGGCACTCGAAGCCGATAGCGATCCCATTGATTGGCAATGCCATCATAGTCAAGGCGGAAGGGTAGAGTATTTTCCCGTCCAGGACCCCCAAAGATAGTCAGTCCCGGTAAACCATTGGCGAAGGTTAGGGTAGGCACAGCCGCCACCAGACCTGTGGCGATCGCCGCAGCCAACAGAGGATACTTGATTGACTTTAATGTTTTAAGCATAGGAAAACTCCTCAACTCATCCTTAAATTTAAGACACCGTTACTTAACTTTACCAAAAGACACCCAAAGATTGACAAACGTCACCTCTATAGGGCCGTAGTGGGGACGCAAGGCGGGGTGCAAAAGTGCCAAAATACTTTAGGAGCAATCGCCAAACAGCATCCCCAGAACCCGGTTTCTAGATCCTATGACGAATTAGAACGTAGGGGTTAAGATTGAGCGCGATCGCTCCTAACTAAGGCTTGTTTCCTTTGCTTTATCGCCAACCAACCGTTGACTCCAACGGGTTTTTAGACCCGGTTTGCGCGACAAAGTGACCACTTCTGTGCCCCTTTCTGCTTGCTTTTTGCGTAAGTCTTCAAATATGGCATTCAAATCATAGTTGAAAGACTTGGCATAGGCTTCACGAATTTGGTGAATTTCTTCTACAATTTCATCTTTCCACATCAACTAATCTCCCATCAGTTCATTGGGGGTACAGAGAACGGGCAGCACATAGCCAAAATCTAAACTAATTTCTGCTAGTTTTCCTTGAATTTGGGCGTTGGCAATATGTTTACAGTTCCAGGTTAACAAATAATCCAAGCCGTGAACCGTTGCGGCAGCGATGTGGATGGCATCTATCTTGGCTTTGGGGGGTAAATTACTTCGGGCTAAAAATTCTGTTGCTAAACCTTGTACCGCCTGATTCAAGTCTAACACAGGAAGATCGCGTAAAATCTCTAGTCGTTGGGTGGCGATCGCCGGATCTCCTTGTGCTACTTCATCTAAAACGGCTTCTGAGGTATAGAGCGTGAACTCTCTCCGACGCAGTTCCCACCAGTCCCTTGTAATCTCCATGTTGGCAGCGATAATCAAGTTTTTGGTCGATCTAGCGGTGAGATAGCCTAAAATACTTGTTTCAATGTAAACTGTTTCACTCATATCGATAAAGGTTAACTCACTCTATTTTAGGCTACGGCGATCGCCACCTGTACAAAGAAACCGGGTTGGTGGTTTGACCTCGATAGGGGGCAGCATCCCCAGAATCAGGTTTCTAGATCTTATGACAAATCAGAAACTAGGAGTTAAGATAGAATCTGAAGCGATGTATTTCTTATCAGAATTACGAGGTTGGTCAGCACAGGCAATCTTATGGGATTTTATCAAGAGAAAAGCTTTGTTTCTTTATGCAATTCATGAAGCAGAATATCAACGCATGGAAGTTTTGATGGAAAAATATCAAGACTTGCCTATGGATTTAGCTGATGCTTCTCTTGTTGCTGTGGCAGAAAGTCAAAAGATTAAGCGAATCTTTACATTAGACAGTGATTTTTATGTTTATCGACTATATGATAAAGATGCTTTTGAAGTCATTCCTTGAGTTGAAATTTGGCGATTGCCCTTCAGTTTCGTCTCCTTCATCTTATGAGATTCATTCTGGAGAGTTCGTTAAAAGTCATACTCCCCTTTGAGTTGTTCTGGCTTGATGGGGATTGAATAGCGCTTCTTGATAATTGGTTCCACCTGCTCTTGAGCATTTCTCTTGGTTCCTACAAGCATCTCTAGTTCATTCCCATGGGATATTGCTTGTAAGG
Source organism: Roseofilum reptotaenium CS-1145 (assembly GCF_028330985.1). Lineage (NCBI taxonomy): Bacteria > Bacillati > Cyanobacteriota > Cyanophyceae > Desertifilales > Desertifilaceae > Roseofilum > Roseofilum reptotaenium. The sequence goes on from NZ_JAQMUE010000082.1 coordinate 55,085, forward strand.
TTGCGTATCTGTAACTTGATTGGCTCCACACCCAATTCAGATCGATAGTCATGGTTCGATTACGGAAAGATAAGTCTATGTTAGGTACGGCCGAAATCTTGTCATCTTCTGATGGGGGTTGCGGTTCATATCGATTCATGATTTCGGCTAACTCTGAGATATAGATGCGGGTTAGTTCCGTAGCGCGATCGCGATCGCCGACAGCGCCCTCAAGAAAATCAGTAAGCATCCCCTTAATCGTTGTCAGTCTGGCTCGGTTTGTTTCATTAAGCATCAGTCTGTTCTGCCTTTTATTTCCTGTTAGATTTGGGACTCCGACAGTAACAATACTATCACTAAGAATGTTAGATCAAATCCCAAAAATCGCGCTACATATCAATCTCCGTGTCTCCGTGTCTCCGTGTTCCCGCGTCAACCATCTGTAGCACATATCTAAGAATTTCATATTACTCACCTTGATCGCGTACCTATCCAGTCAGGGTCTTGAAATCCCGCTAATTCATAAAATAAGTTAAAGATCCCCTTGGGTTTCCAGGGATCGGCCTACGATCCATAGGAACCAAATGCAAATGACTCAAATCCAGTCGGTGCTATCTATCCAGCAATAATGCTGGTTCGACCATAGCCCATTGATCGCTATAGAAGAGGAATATCCATGAAAATAGGAGTTGCGAAAGAAGTTGAGTATCGAGAACGCCGAGTTGCTCTAATTCCCGATGCGATCGCCAAGTTAACCAAACAGGGGTTAGAGATTTGGGTTGAATCTGGATTAGGCGAGCAGTCCTGCTTTGAGGATTCTGCCTATGAGGAAGCGGGAGCGCAAGTTATTTCTGATAAAGAGAAATTATGGAAAGAAGTAGATGTATTGTTAAAAGTTGGCTCTCCAGTCGAAGAAGAACTCGGTCTACTGACTCCCGGAAAGGTACTGATTAGCTTTTTGAATCCCTTGGGCCAACCAGAAATGATCCAGAAACTGGCCAATGCTCAGGTAACAGCTTTAAGTATGGAACTGATTCCCCGTACCAGTCGTGCCCAAAGTATGGACGCTTTATCCTCCCAAGCGGGGGTAGCGGGTTATAAGGCGGTTTTGATTGCGGCTGCGGCTCTGCCTAAGTTCTTTCCTATGTTAACCACGGCTGCGGGAACCATTCGACCGGCGAAAGTATTTGTCATTGGCGCTGGAGTTGCGGGTCTACAGGCGATCGCCACGGCTAGACGACTGGGAGCTGTCGTAGAAGCCTTTGATATTCGTCCCGCCGTCAAGGAAGAAGTACAAAGCTTGGGCGCTAAATTCGTGGAAGTAACACTCAATGAAGAAACCGTAGCCGAAGGAGGCTATGCACGGGAAATTTCGGAAGACTCCAAACGCCGTTCCCAAGAATTAGTCGCCGAGCATGTGAAAACGGCAGATGTGGTGATTACCACGGCTCAAGTTCCGGGTAAAAAAGCACCCCGGTTAGTGACGAAAGAAATGGTGGCACAAATGAAACCGGGTTCAGTGGTGGTTGATTTGGCCGCTGAACAAGGAGGTAACTGTGAAGTTAGCGAAGCAGGTAAAGATGTTGTCTATGAAGGAGTAACCGTCATTGGCCCCATTAATCTTCCGGCATCTATGGCCATTCATGCCTCACAAATGTATGCCAAAAATATCTCCACTCTGCTGAATTATCTGGTGAAAGAAGGCGAATTAAATCTCGACTTTGACGATGATATTATCAGCGGCACTGTAGTCACCCACGGCGGAGAAATCCGCAATCAGCGAGTTAAAGATGCCTTGGCTAGCGAACAATCTCCTGTTGCCAATTAACTGGGTTATGTAGGGATAGGAAAATCGAGAGATATGAGCGCTCCCTTCGACTCCGCTCAGGGAGCAGGGACGCAGAGAAGGTCTATTCCCTATTCCCTATTTCCCCTGTCCATTACTCATTACCTATCATCATGACAGAATCATTAATCGGCGCTTTATTTGTCTTTGTGCTTGCCAGTTTTGCTGGCTTTGAAGTAATTAACAAAGTTCCGCCTACGCTGCACACCCCTTTGATGTCTGGGGCGAATGCCATTTCTGGAATTGCCTTAATTGGGGCCTTAATTGTGGCCGGCGATCGCACCCTCAGCATTAGCGTAATCCTCGGTCTAATTGCCGTTGTCTGCGCCACAATCAACGTGGTGGGCGGTTTTTTGGTCACCGATCGCATGTTGCAAATGTTCAAGAAGAAAGAAGCCTGAACGCGAAGATTGGGAGATTTTCTATTCCCTATTCCCTATTCCCTATTACCTATTACCCAAATGACAGCATTAATGGATTATTTACCCACAGGGATTCAACTGGTTTATCTGGTTTCTGCGTCCTTGTTTATCATTGGTTTGAAACAACTTGGCTCTCCAGCAACGGCTCGCAATGGGAATTTATTAGGATCTGTTGCGATGTTTTTAGCCGTTGTAGTTACCCTGCTCGATCAGCAAGTTCTCAACTATGAACTGATTCTAGTGGGGATTATTATTGGTTCTCTGATTGGGGCGATCGCTGCTAAACAGGTCGCTATGACGGCCATGCCTCAGATGGTAGGCTTATTTAATGGTTTGGGGGGAGCTGCATCTGCTCTAGTGGCGATCGGTGAATTTTGGCGGCGCTTAAACCAGCAGCAACCGATTCCCATTGATGCCAATCTCTCCATTATTCTCAGCGTCTTTATCGGTGGCGTTACCCTCACCGGTTCTCTAATTGCCTTCGGAAAACTCCAAGGCTTACTCACCGGAGCGCCGATTAAATTTCCCCTGCAACAACCCATTAATATCCTCCTGCTGATTGCTTTTCTGGGTACAACCGGCTATTTACTCTACGACTCCATCAACGCCCCGGTTTTCCTGGTGATGACCGGAATTTCCTTACTCCTAGGTATCCTATTCGTCATTCCCATTGGCGGTGGCGATATGCCCGTAGTTATCTCCCTCCTCAACTCCCTTTCAGGTTTAGCCGCCAGCGCCGCCGGATTTGTGGTGATGAATAACGTCCTGATTATCTCCGGTGCATTAGTCGGAGCCTCTGGTTTAATCCTCACCCAAATCATGTGTAAAGCCATGAACCGCACCCTCACCAATGTTCTCTTTGGGGGCTTTGGAACCGCTGAAGGAACCAGTAGTAGTGGAAGTTCTGGAGGAGCAGTACAACAAACCGTTCACAGCATCGACTCCGAAGAAGGAGCCATGATGCTCGGCTATTCCAAATCCGTCGTAGTCGTTCCCGGATATGGCATGGCAGTTGCCCAAGCCCAGCATGTCGTCCGGGAGTTAGCTGATTTACTCGAAAAACAAGGAGTTGAAGTCAAATATGCCATTCATCCCGTAGCTGGACGGATGCCAGGACACATGAACGTCCTGTTAGCAGAAGCCAATGTTCCCTACAACCAACTCTATGACATGGATGACATCAATCCCCAATTTGACCAAACCGATGTGGCGCTAGTTATTGGAGCGAATGATGTTGTTAATCCTGCCGCTCGCAGTAATCAGGATAGCCCCATTTATGGGATGCCCATTCTAGAAGTAGACCGCGCCAAGCATACCATTGTCATTAAGCGCAGTTTGAATACTGGGTTTGCCGGTGTAGATAATGAGTTGTTTTACAAGGATAAAACAATGATGCTCTTTGGTAGCGCTAAGGATATGGTCAATCAACTCGTTTCTAGTGTCAAAGAGTTGTAGTTGTAGTCATTTCCAATAAAATGGAGAGAGTAGTGGCTCAAAGTTTTGAGCCACTACTGCTTTTTATTCCCTGGCGATCGTTGGTTAATTCATCGGATTTGATATAATCAGGATATTCGCGCAAACCAGGACAAACTCATGAAACTTTCTACAGCATTAATTTCCGTAGTAGATTATCTTGAAGGTGAAAAAAAGAGTCCCATCCGCCATGAATATCTTGGCGGCCAAATATTCGCCATGTCTGGTGGCAGCGAAGAACATAATCGTATTACTCTCAATATTGCTAGTTTCTTAAACTCTCACTTACGGGGCAGTGGTTGTAAAACATTCATGTCAGATATGAAAGTTAATATGCCCATGGCTCGCGATACTGCGGAGCTTTTTTATTATCCCGATGTCATGGTGACTTGTGACCCTCAAGATACGGAAAGATACTATAAAACTCGTCCTTGTTTAATTGTAGAGGTCCTTTCTCCTTCCACTCAAAGTTTAGATCGACGAGAAAAACGATTGAATTATCAAAGTTTGCCCAGTTTACAGGAATATTTTCTTGTTTCTCAAACCCAAATGAAGGTGGAAGTATATCGACGGGATACGGACGGAACCTGGTCTCTAGAAATCTTAGAGTCCGATGATAATTTAGAGTTAAATTCAGTGGGTTTAACCTTGACAATGGCAGAGATTTATGATGAGGTTTTGACACAGTGAGAGATGACCGAGTAATAGATTTCAATTCTATCCATGACTAAAGTTCCTATCTATGATGTGGTAATTGTGGGCGCTGGCCCAGTAGGGTTAGCTACGGCAATCGGTTTGCAAAAACGAGGTCTAGAAAATATCCTAGTTATTGATAAAACTCGTGAATTTCGTCAAGTTGGTCAGGGATTTGATTTACTACCAAATGGTTTAAAGGCGCTGAAACTGATTGCTCCAGATGCATATGACGCAGTTAAACAATCTGGAACTTTATATTTAGCTTCTCCCGATCAGCCTAGTTCCCCATCTCCTCAATGGGTCTATAAAAATACCCAAGGTGAAATTTTACGGGCTGTTCCTCTGAGTTTTGACCATTGGTTCAAAACCTATGGAGAAGGGCGCGTATCTATCGGTTGGTACACTTTGCAAACAACTTTAAGAACGCTGCTGTCTGAATCCCAAGTTCAAGCCAATTGCCGTTGTGTTAATATCGTACAAGAATCAGATACAGGATATCTGAGAATTGACTATCAATCTAATGGTCAAGAATCCCCAAATATTTATGCTCATTGGCCAGAAAGTTTCACAGAAAATCCCTCTACAGAACCGACTTCTATTCAATCTATTCGCGCTAAATTGGTAGTTGCTGCTGATGGCATTAATTCTACAGTTCGCCGTCTGATCTATCCAGACGATCGCCCTTTGTATTCCGGTTATGGTCTAATTGGATGTACGGGGACTGAAACAATTCCTGATACTTTAGCACAAACTATCTATGAAAAATTTATCGGCCAATTGCCTTTAGTCTCTATATTTAACGAACATTCAACACAGGGAATCAATAACAACAAGTCGCGTTTAATTTTGGCGAAAAGACCGAATCATCAATTTGCTTACATCATGCATCATTGTTTTTCTGTAGAAGAATTAACTCAACAAAGCAAGCCCGAAATTATCGATCGTACCATTCATATTCTGACCCAGGAAGAATTTCCAGAAGAATTGCTTGAGTTATTACGCTTATCTCCGGCAGACTCTATGGTAGCTCGTCCCTATTATATCTATCCGGTTACTGCTGATTTATCGTTTCCAGAAACGGCCGATCCTCGATTAAAAACAGCTTGCATCCCTGAGTTTTCATGGCATCGAGACAAAATAGTTTTAGCTGGAGATGCAGCTCACGGAATGCCGCCTTTTGCTGGACAAGGCGCTAATCAAGGTTTGGAAGATGCTTGGTGTTTGTCTAGGGGAATTTCTCGGTTATTTGAGCAAGGTTATGAAGAGAATTTAGAGAAAATTAATGAAGTGTTTGATGAGTATGAAAAAACTCGCTATCCAATTATGGCCCAAGTGCAACAAGCCACGTTGAGGGGATTATATCAAACTGACCAAGAATGGCAGGATTATAATCAAAGGATACATGGCAGGTCTTTAAGTTGAGATTGGACGCATCTCTCTTGCGATTAACTAACTCAAAGCAGCGATTATTGAGTCAATTTTAGAGCATTCAGTTTTAGGCGATCGCCTGCTCGAATGTACAACAACCGTTTTAGGGATAGCTGGGCGATCGGCACATGACATGTTTGGCTCCCCTGATGACCTGAAATTGCGATCATGTGCCACCTTATTTTCAGTCGTGCCACCCCCTGATTCTGTGTTTGTACAAGTGTTGGATCGGTTTTACAACGGGGAACGAGACAGGAAAACGTTGGAGTTGTTGGGATGCAATCAATAATACAGCGCCAAGCGCTCTCCGTGGAGGAATAGGGGAGTGGGTGGAGTGAATAACATATTCAAAGCTCCACCAAGTCTGTTCTTTGCTCCCTCTAGTTCCCCATCACAGCACCAAGCACTATAAAACAAGTCTGGGCTACGAAGACCCAATCAAATAACATCTTTTCGTCAGACAAGAGGACACCCTTCAATACAATATTGAAGTAATTGAAAGTTTTTTACTTGAGCTTTCTAAGAGCCTTTGAAGTACTGATTGAGATGCGATTCAAATCGGATAAAGTCATTTTCAATATCTGGGTTTTTCATCACATCAAAACAGACAAACGTTGGTAAAGGCTCCATGTCAAAAAACTTAAAGTTGAGATGCATCGGCCAGAATAAATCATCTACACTTTTGCCTTCAAATAACCACTGATTGGGATCGTTAAAGGCTTCTTTTGGTGCGTTAAACGTCAGGGAAAGCATGTATTTTTTACCAGTCAGCGTTCCACCCGTACCATATTGCTTGCTGGGGTCTTTGCGAGTTCTGCCATCACCGTTACAGAGCCGACTATCCAGACCAGAAGAATACACATAATCCATGTATTTTTTGAAGCTCCATGATACCCCCATCCAGTTGACGGGAGTTTGAAGAATAATTGCATCAGCCCACTGGTGTTTTGCGATTTCTTCTTCAATGTCGTAATCATCTTTCATCGTAGTGATTTTGACGGTATATCCTTTGGCACTCAGAAGAGTTTGGGCTTTTTCAACTAACGCGGCATTGAGTTTGCCGGGGGAGATAGCATATTCTTCGTGGCCATTGATGATGAAGATATTTGGCATGGTTGAAATTTCCTGGGGTTATGGTTGATAGGGGCAATCGAAGTTATTACAGCCCTTTCAAAGCATCTACAATAACACTCGGTTCTGCCCGTTTGGTGTAATCGACATCTGTAAAGGCATACACAATTTCGCCATTGGGTTGGATGACATAGGTGGCGGGAATGGGTAATTCAAAATGGTCATTGCCATTATGAGCCGCCACATCAATGCCGAAACTTTGATAAATAGGAAGCAGAGAAGCGGGCAACTTAAAGACCAGCCCAAATTGTCGAGCGACCTGATTGTCCACATCACTTAAGACGGGAAACGCTAACTCATTTTTCTCTTGCGTGGTTAAGGAATTATCTGGAGTTTCGGGCGAAATGGCGACTAGAGTGGCTCCAGTCTCTTCAATACTTGCCAGGGCATTTTGCAATGCCTGGAGTTCTAGGTTGCAGTAGGGACACCAACCGCCGCGATAGAATGCGATCGCTACAGGGCCTTTCGTCAAAAGTTCTTTAATACTCACAGGTTGCCCTGTAGCGTTTGGCAAAGTGAAGTCTGGAATGGTATCGCCCACCTTGAGCGTTTGCTTCAGAATCCCGGAGTCCCCTAAGTCCGTGGTAGCCTGCTGCATTACATTCTGTGTTTCTTGGGGAACATTACTGCGAAATTGTTGTTGGAAAGCTTGTAAGTCGTTTGCGAGCGTCATGTTGAATTCTCCAATGGGTATTAAGTGTGAGTTTACGCATTAAACCGTGAGGCATTTTCGGCTTGGGAAGCGGCTTCATCCCCTTTGCCAAAGAATGCTGAGAAGGGTTTGGGAATCGTGACGGCCTTTTGAGTGGCAGGTCGAGCATCGATGCGATCGCACCAAGCTTGGAGGTTATCGAGTCCCTCAATGGAAACTTTTGCCCAAGGGTACGATCGCACCCAGGGATACGTGGCAATATCAACAATGGTGAAGTCGTCTCCCAATAAATAGGCTTTGCCTTCGAGTTGCTGGTCTAGCACTTCTAGCAATCTCCGTGACTCGGCCACGTAGCGATCGATCGCGTATTGGTCTTCAATTCCTTTAGGGGCGGCAATGCGTTGAAAGTACATGGCTTGCCCCATCATTGGCCCAATGCCACTCATCTGAAACATCAGCCATTGCAAGGCTTGAGACCGGGCTTTTTCGTCGAGCGGAAGAAACTTCTGGTACTTTTGTGCGAGATACCAGAGAATTGCTCCCGACTCGAAAACGACAAAGTCATCATTGCCGCGATCAATAATTGTCGGAATGCGGCCATTGGGGTTGAGCTTCATATACCACTCAGATTTTTGCTCTTTTTTCCCAAAGTCAATGTAGGTCAGTTCGTACTCAACCTCCGCCTCTTCGAGAAAGATGACGGGCTTCCAACCATTCATCGTGGAAGCGGTGTACAGATGAATATCGGGGGATGCCATAACAACCTCTGATCATGAAAGGATGTAAATCGGATATAGGAGACGGCTAGTGCTTGTCGTCATCCCAAAATCCGGCCAGTGATGGTACAGGTGAGCTATATATCTTAAGATAAATAATCTAGTAACTAGCGTCAACCAGTATACTTTTAGTAACCAAATTTATTATGAGTACTGTTACCAACATCACCACAGATAGCAAGGGTCGCAAGAGTGCAGTAGAGCCTTGTTTAGAACCCTGCCCCATTGAGCGAGGAATGCGCGTGTTGGGGGGCAAATGGAAAGGCTCAATTCTCTGGCATCTCAAAGATGGCCCGGTGCGCTTCAATGATTTGGTGCGACAGTTAGGGGGAGCCAGTAAAAAGATGGTGAGCCAGCGGCTGCAAGAAATGGAAGAATCGGGTTTGGTCAAACGGGAAGTAGTGAGCGATCGCCCGATCGCCGTCGCCTACGAAATCACCGAGTTTGGCCAAACTGCGCTCGGCTTTTTGGAAGAACTCAAAAATTGGTCAGAAGCTAATAATATCTAGAGGAATTGCAGATTTTCAGGTATGCTAAGGCATAATTGGAAAAAATCACCACGTAAATGAAGGGTTTGGGAATAGGCAGAAGTTGCTGTTGTGACCCAATCTATAGCGATCGCCTTATCCAATACTATACAGACATTGACCTTATGCGACATATAGGCTGCTGTATAATTACCCTTGTGTTGACCCTCATTCCATTGCCGTCATTTGCAGAACCTCTAGCACAGTTCTTAATAGGTGAATAGACATGCCAACCGACAGAAGGAGGTACAGCATTCACATGGAGAGTTACGGACGAGGTTGGCTTATTGGAAAGGGATTTGAAGACAATCGTTTAAGCTCAGTCGAAACCTGGTCTTTTAATTCCGAAGGCCAGCTAATGGAGCGGCGACAGTTTTCATCTAATGGAGCGTTTATTGAGCTTTCTGTGGTTGAGCGTGGTCAACAGAATCTCTCCTCTAGGGGTCAACTAACCCGTCGTACAGGTGAAAGGGTTCAAATTCAACATTCTCTAAGGAAAATAGACGAGAATCATATTGAAGTGACGTGGGAGGCTTACATGGATAACAGTTGCTGATGAGATCTGTGTGCGCCGAGAAATTTAGGCTTTGACATTACCCCATGGTTAACTGTCAAGTTCTTGAAAGAGCATGTATGATGATAAATAGGGATGCATAACTCAAAAGTCATACCTAGATTGTGATTGATGATTGGATTGCTCTGCCAGTCGCTTGGTATAATTACTCTCAACTCCCAGATAAAGGTAGTAATTAGAGCGACAATGACGATCGAACACCTGCTTAACTTGCGTCATAATCAATCTAGGATAGCCCTATCCTGGCAGTCAAACTTAAGAAGCGAGTAAGGCCTCAATGAGCTACTGCGTTAACCCGGTTTGTCCAAATCCAGAAAATTCTCCCAATGCTCAAGTTTGTGCTGCTTGTGGCTCCAAACTGCTGCTTCGAGAACGTTATCATATCTCTAAACTCTTGGGACAAGGTGGATTTGGGGCAACTTTTCTGGCTCAAAATTTATCCCTTCCAGGGAATCCCTATTGTGTGATTAAGCAATTGCGCCCGGCTTCTACCTCTCCTCAAACCCTGCAAATGGCTAGAGAGCTGTTTCGACGAGAAGCAAAGACCCTGGGTAAAATTGGCAATCATCCACAGTTACCTGGTTTGCTCGATTATTTTGAAACTGAACAGGAATTTTATTTGGTTCAGGAATACATTAGCGGAGCAACCTTAAGCCGAGAGGTAAAACGGGGAGGGCCATTTACGGAAGCCGGAATTAAGCAGTTTTTAAGCGAGCTGTTGCCAGTCATTGAGTATATTCACTCCAATCAGGTTATTCATCGAGATATTAAACCCGCTAATTTGATTCGCCGCAATCAGGATAAGAAGTTAGTGTTGATTGATTTTGGGGCAGTTAAGGATCAGGTAAATCCGACAGCAGTAGATAATAGTTCAGAACAAACTGCTCTAACGGCTTTTGCGATTGGCACTCCAGGATATGCCCCCCCAGAACAAATGGCTCTGAGACCCGTTTATGCCAGCGATATTTATGCAGTGGGTGTAACTTGTATTTATTTGTTAACCGCTAAATCTCCAAAGGATTTGGGTTACGATCCGGCGACCGGCGAAATTCTTTGGGAACGACAGGTACAAATTAGCGATCATTTAACTCGCGTGTTGAAGAAAATGCTCGATGGGTCAGTTAAACATCGCTATCAGTGTGCCCAAGATATTTTGAAGGCTTTAGAGTTAGAGCCTTATTTGGATAGTTTAGCCCAAGGGATGTTAACGGGGCCAGTGAAACCGACAACGGAGACCTCTTCTAGGGGGACAGGAGGGCGCAATACTGGGAATTCTGGCCCAAGTAGCCATCTCTCTCGTTTCGGGGTGTCGATTCGTTCGCGCCAATCTAGATTGCGAGGCGGTAATACAGGACTTTCTAATACCTCAATTTCAACTCAAGCCAATTCTGGCCCAACTTCGGGAGGAAGTTCGGGGGCAAACAAGCCAAAGATTCCCACTCGTTTGAAGGAGCAAGAGCTGCTCACCTATTATGCCAAGGGTCGTAGGGATTTTGTCGATCATGACTTGAGTGCCCTTAATCTTCAGGAAATGGTGTTTCCAGAGGCAAATTTCCGAGAATGTAAGTTTGTGAAGACAAATTTCACTCGTGCCAATTTATTTCGCTCGGATTTTACAAAGGCGCGTTTAAAACAGACAATTTTGCGGGATGCGAATTTGAGTCGCGCTTATTTTAATTATGCGAATTTAGAGGGGGCGGATCTGCGGGGCGCTGATTTGAGTTATGCCTATTTGAGTAGTGCCAATTTGAATGGGGCAAATTTATGTGGGGCGAATTTAACGGGGGCTAAGGTGACCGATCAGCAGCTAAAGCGGGCGCGAACGAATTGGAGGACGGTGTTACCCAAAGGGCGCGGAAAGTAGGCTGAATGAAGTTGGAACCCGAAAACTTAATCAAGGTTTAATAGTGAAAACCCAGGTTTAGGGCTGACAATCTTCTGAACTCTTGAGTTATCGATCGTGTTTTTCTCGCCATATTTGAGCTGTTAACTCCATCCTTAACATATCCTCTACACTACTATCAGGCATAGTCCATGAACTATAGAGGATTGTTTTCACAACAAATCCTAATTTCTGGAAAAGGTTTACTGAAGCCCTATTAGATACTAAAACGGCTGCTCCAATAAGTTCAAAGTTCAATTCCTCAAATGTGTAATCAATTAATTGCCCGATCGCTAATGTCCCATATCCTCTATTTCTGTACATTTCATCCAAGATTGCGATACCAATTTCTGCGGTTCCTATTTCCCAATTAATTCCCTTAAGAACAGCATATCCAATCGGCAGGATTTCGGTAACATAATAAATCCCAAAGGCTAGGGGGTCACCCGATCGAGAATAGGGGAAAGCAAACAATGAGATGGCTTGTATGAATTCTTCGGTTTGATCGAGTTCAAAATATGGATTCCAGCCTAACAAAAGACTTAACTCTGGATTGCGAGCCAGCTTTATTAAGTGACTCACATGCCCACTTTCCATAGGCTGAAGAAAGATTTTGTTTGGACTCTTGGGTTCTAAAATTACTTTCTTATCCATGACTTTCTCTTTTCTCACGTAAAGGTTTAAAGGCAATCAACCAAACTTCTTGTGGAAAATAGTACGAAGAATCCCGATACAGGGATTTAAGATATTTTGCCATTCTAGGGCGAGCAAGCAACATCTCTAGGAAAATATTTCTAGAGGTATCTAATTGAGTATGTTCCTTATCTTTATTGAAACTGTTAATGGTCGCTTCGTGTTTAATATAATGTTCTATGGCTGCGAGATCGTCAGCTTGGATTTGCTCTTCATAGACAATACGGTAGACCTGATGCTCGATTCTACAGGATGAGAGGGCTGCGACAATATCTTCTGCTGAGGTAAAGCGATCGCCTCTCCCTTCTGCAAAGATATGCCGATATTGCTCGTAGAAATTAACATAGAAAGACCTCTGAGTCGCCAGCGCAATAAATCCAACTCCAGTCTCATTGAGCGAACCCGCACATTTTTGTAAGACCGATTCTAAATCTTGACGGGGAACCATGTAGAAACCATGCATTGACCACAGCAGATCGTAGGCATTGGGATCGAGTTCAGCCTCCTGAATTGTGCTATTGTATTGCTTCTCCTGGCGGAAAGGATGATACATCTTCTGTTGAACTTGAGTAATAGCACTTTCAGAGGGATCTAATGCGTCATAGATAATTGATTCAATTGCTTCGTCGAGTTGAACATAGCGATCGAACGCCTGCAACCATCTTCCCGTACCACAGGCAACATCGAGTAACCGAAGGGGGGATGGTTGAGTTGGGCTGTTTAATTTTTGCTGATGTTGTTTGAAGAAAGTTCCCGACCAATCAAATTGTCGAGCCAGTTGCCAATAATCCACGACTGGATCTAAATCATCTGGTTTTCTTACAGCAGCGTTGTCTGGAACAGCTTGGAGAACAAAAACACCCAGAGGTTCCTGAATAAATGCTTTGCCAGAGTCATCAGTTTCAGCTAACTGCGAAAATGCCTAGAGAACCTTCGCAAATTTTGCCTCGTGCAGTTGGCGTAGATCGCATTCCATGCAAAAGGACCTAATTTTGATGCCTGTATCCGATCGCACTAAGCATGACGTGACATCTAATTGAGCATCAACAGGATAAAACTGGTATGGCCAAGATTGGCGATCGAGTAAATTTTGAATATCATCTGCGGTCAACAGTTCATCCTCATTGCCCTTAATATCGAGCATATACTCGCGCTGGATTTGAGGAATACCGGTAGCCGCTTGGTGAACGATAATGACTCTCCCATTCGGTTTGGTATGAGCTAGGGCATGTTCAATGGCTTGAGGTGGATCGTCAAAGTAGTATAAAACATGGGTTAACAACACCAGGTCATACGGTTCTTGAGAAAGGGGTTGATGTGGATCGAAGGAATCTTCACGTACCGATACGTTTATGGTATGTGCTAAAGAGGCGTGGTGAAGGCGATCGAGGAAGCGATCGCGATGAATCGGATTCGGTTCAAGAGCAACATAGTGCAACTGTTGCCACGGGCGATCGGCTTGAGGAGCGAGACTCTTAATGATTTCCAGATCGATATCCCCTTCTCCGCTACCGATGCTGAGTACCGATAATGTATCATCATTGTGCAGGGGCGATCAGGATTGCATTAACACGGTCAAATTGCTCTGAAACCACTCAATTGATGCCTTAGTCATCGTTGAGGCAGCTTTACGCAGCTCATAACTTTCAGCGTAAAATCGATCGTCTAATGCTGGCGCAAAGAATAGTGGCGAGTTTTTATGGCCTTCTTTTTCTACATTATGTTCTAAGCTTCCTGTCACTTCATCTGAAATTATCATTTGGAAAACCAATGGTAGATAGTAGACCAGTTTAATCTCTCATACTCAGACATATAATGACAATGCTTTCTTTTTAATGAGAACGATAAAGGGCGATCGCAAAGATCGCCCTTTTGCATCAAAACACTCCCAACTAGGGGAGTCTTTTGCTCGTTTTACTCAAGGCATATGAGTTGAGCGCCTTAAACCTCGTAGGGTTGTTTACCACTAAATTTAAGGGTGGCTGGCTCAGGATTGCTGCCGATATTGCGGTCAACTTTACCGTTAAATTGCCGACCTTCGTTCACTTTTTCAGGGAACACACCATCTGCGGGATGAAGATACTGAATTTCACCATTGGGATAAACCCGGTAAATTTTATAATCGTTGATCTTAAATTTGGGCCGCAGTTGGCGATAGGCGAGGGCCAAGCATTGTTCTTTGCGAGCCAGATACAGAAGGTTTTCACCTTGTTGCATAGTGGCTGCACCACCGGTGGGCATCTCAAAGACTTGGGCTTTGGGCGATGTCCAAGTGATGGCGTATTTTTCTTCTACTGATGCTTTGGTGAGTAGTCCACCAGTACTTCCCCCAAATAGGGGAGCTTGTCCGGTCAGTGTCTCACTCATGGTTACAGCTCTCTCCTCTAAACCAAGATTTTTATGGCATCGTATCACTGAGATGGGGGTGGACTAGAGATTTTGTTAGGAACTGTTACAGTTGTTCATAATTCATGGGCAGTAAGTCCTATTTGTGTCGTCCAATAGTGGGTGACTGACGACGGGAACGGGAGGGGCGATCGCCTCTTGATGAGCCTCTTGATGGGCCTTTCGATGAGCCTTTATCTACGATAGGCAGGGTAAATCGGAATTGAGAGCCTTGGTTTTTCCCTCCAGATTCAGCCCAAATCTGTCCTCCCCAGTTGGTGACGATTTGACGGCAAATGGCTAAACCGAGACCTGTACCACCGGTACTGCGACGTAGGGCCCCTTCTTCTTGATAAAACCGATCGAAGACCGTTTCTAGGCGATTGGGTTCAATCCCGCGCCCACTGTCTTCAACGGTGACTAAAATCATCGGTTGGTTATTCTGCGGTCGTTTTTGGGGAGGAACTCGCTCTTGAAACGGCTTGGTCTGGGTACTACAGATGGCTTGGATGGTGACCTGTCCCGGAGATGGAGTAAATTTACAGGCGTTATCGAGCAGTTTCGATAAGACTTCAACTAACCATTCTCCATCGACGTGAACCAGGGGTAGAGTCCTGGGCAGATGGGTAATAATCTGGGGTAAGTCCTGATTGGGTTGATGAGAGCGAATACTGCTGATGGCCAGGTCAATACATTCTTCCAAAGGTAGGGGTTCGGGATTCCAGTCTACTGAGCCACTTTCAAGGCGAGAAAGGGTCAGGAAGTCTTGGATCAGCTCTCGTAGGCGTTCAGCATCATCTAGGGCGGTATTGAGCATCACCTGGCGCAAGTCCTGGGGCATATCTGGTTCACTGGCCAAACTTTCTAGACAAACTTGGATGGTCGAAAGTGGGGTGCGCAGTTCGTGACCCGTGATAGCGATCAAGTTACGGGTGGTGCGATCGAGGGCTTCGAGTTGTTGGTTGAGGTCTTCGAGGTTAGCATAGGCCTGGGCTTGGATGAGGGCGACCCCAATTTGGGAAGCGATCGCCTGAACCATTTCCAATTGACTCGATGCCCAAGTATAAGAACTCTCGCCACAGTGGTGAATTTCAATCATTCCGAGAAGTTCCTCTTTGTAGAGTACAGGAACCATTAACCAGGAATGGATTTTGGCGGGGGTGACTTGATCGGTTAGGGTCGGGTGATTGAGGGCATCTGGGTTTAAGTTACTCAGATAAGCGCGGTGATTTTGCTTAATGACATGGGAAAATAGGGGATGATCGGTTAGGGGCCAAGTTTTTCCTTTCAAGGAAGAGAGCTTACCGGAGTTCATGTATTCATATTCGATGATCACCTGTTTTTGAGACGCTTTACAGGGATATATCAGACAACGACAGCTCTCCATTGCTTGACCGAGTTCTTTGGCAGCAATCTGAAAAATTTCTTCTGGATTGAGGGAGCGACGAATGGCATCAGTAATGGAGTTGACTAAGCGTTCTTTTTTCTCTTGGTTGGCGATCGCGGTATAGGCCTTCACCAGTTTATATTGACCGGCTTGTAAATAGGTTACTAGACGCTCGGCGAAGGGAGCCGGATCGAGATGAGAGATCTGACAGGCAGGCGCTTGTGTGATCCGAGTTTGGGCTTGTTCCACTTTAGCCGCTAATTCCGGACGATACTCTAAAATTCGAGACAGTAAGGCCTGGGCTGCCTGTTCGCAAATTTGGCGATCAAATGTCCAAATGCCCTCAAAGCGTCGTGCTTGATCCATCGTCATCAAGGGAATTTCGGGCAATCCCATCCCTGATGGATCGCGTTCGCGACAAATTAAACACGTAGCATACTGCTGACCAATAATCACCAAATGCCATTCATGCTTGAGTTCGTCCTGGGAACTAAAGGCAATCGTTTCATACTCTTGGGAAGCATTCTTAAATTCCGTTTCTGGAGCAGCCAGAACATAAACCTGGTCAGTTTTTTGAGCAATGCGGCGATAGCGATGAGACTCTTGGCGATAAAACCGTTCTCGCTGGAAATTAGCAATGACTAAGGGCTGATCGGCCCCAGCCCCAGCCAAGACCTGGTCTTCCATAGCATGGGAAAGGGCGGTCAAAGACGGCTTAAAATAGATTTGCGATCGCAGTTGGGGTAACCTTTGTAAAAGGTCTGCCAACACGGAAGGATAATTACTCATTAACGCTGCTTGGCCCAGTCAGGACAACTCCACACTTAACTTTAAGTTACTTTAAGTTTAGTTCGTTTAAGTTTTTATTCTATCGAGTTCCTGGGCCCTTTGATACGGTTTATAGTCCAGGCAATCGATCGCCCGCTCAGAATTGGCATAGTGAGGATGTACGGTACATTTGAGCCGATGGTCATTCGTAAAAAATTGACAATGGGCACAGGGAATCTGATGCATTTGTTTGGCCTGAGCTAGAGTATCTCCCATGGCTCTACCTAATGTCCAGGCGATCGCTGCCATGAAAACCCAAGCACTGACGAAGCAAATCGGAACCCCCAAAGGCTGTATACTTTGAAGCAGTTGAAAGAAAAAGTCAATCATCGTGAGCATAAACGTATTCTCGATCCTTAAAAGTCTGGACAAGCAAGTTACAATCCGTTATAGCAGGAAGAGAGGCTCAATGAACTGGGGGATGACGATTCTAGATTGTGGCGATCGCCTCAGATATCTTAAAGCGTGAAATAAAATAACGAATTGTAAACCCTCTAAAATCTGAAATCTCCTATGAGAGGATAGTATTTGATGTCCAATCACTAACCGAACTACGATCGAAAAAGGATAGTTTTATGAGTCTCCGACTAGGTGATACAGTTCCTAATTTTACTCAAGCCTCTTCCGAAGGTGATATTGACTTCTATAGCTGGGCAGGAGATAGCTGGGTTGTACTCTTTTCCCATCCCGCAGACTATACTCCCGTTTGCACCACAGAACTGGGTATGGTTGCCAAACTCAAACCCGAGTTTGATCAACGCAATGTTAAAGTCATTGCTCTGAGTGTCGATGGTGTAGAATCCCATAACGGATGGATTGGGGACATTAACGAGACCCAGAAAACAACCGTCAATTATCCCATTTTGGCTGATGAAGACAAGAAAGTCTCCGATCTCTATGACATGATTCATCCAGAATCCTTGAATAACTTAACTGTTCGTACCGTTTTTATCATCGATCCCCAGAAGAAACTGCGCCTGAATATAACCTATCCAGCGAGTACCGGACGTAACTTTGATGAAATTCTACGGGTGATTGACTCCTTACAATTAACAGATAATTATCAAGTGGCTACCCCCGTCAATTGGCAAGATGGAGGCGATTGCGTGATTGTACCTTCTCTCAAAGATC
Organism: Roseofilum reptotaenium CS-1145; assembly: GCF_028330985.1. NCBI lineage: Bacteria > Bacillati > Cyanobacteriota > Cyanophyceae > Desertifilales > Desertifilaceae > Roseofilum > Roseofilum reptotaenium. The sequence continues at coordinate 72,895 of NZ_JAQMUE010000082.1, forward strand.
CAGAAGTCTTGAAAGCAAAATTCCCTAAAGGATATGAAGAAGTTAAACCCTATTTACGCATGACTCCCCAGCCCAACAAATAGGTTATAGCGCTTCACGCTAGGATGAGGAAGTGGGGAAACGGGGACACGGAGACGCGGAGGGAGATTCTTGCCTAGTTCCCTATTCCCTATTCCCTAAAGATAAAGTTCGGTAACTAAACGGATGGATATCAAAGCAGGATTTATAGCCACAGTGGGCAATACGCCCCTCATTCGATTAAACAGCTTTTGCGAAGAGACCGGGTGTGAAATTCTCGGTAAAGCAGAATTCCTCAATCCAGGGGGTTCAGTAAAAGACCGAGCCGCCCTGTATATCATTGAAGATGCTGAAAAACAAGGACTCCTCAAACCTGGCGGCACAGTCGTTGAGGGAACTGCTGGCAACACAGGAATTGGTTTAGCCCATATTTGTAATGCTAAAGGATATCGCTGTAAAATTATCATCCCTGAAACCCAATCCCAGGAAAAAATAGAGGCCCTGCGAACCCTCGGTGCAGAGGTTCAAACTGTCCCTGCTGTACCCTATCGAGACCCAAATAACTATGTGAAATTATCGGGGAGAGTAGCGGCTGAACTCGATAATGCGATTTGGGCGAATCAATTTGAAAATTTAGCCAATCGTCAGGCCCATTATGAAACTACAGGGCCAGAAATTTGGCAACAGACTGACGGTAAAATTGATGGTTGGGTTACGGCTACGGGAACCGGGGGAACTTATGCAGGAGTGGCCCTATACCTAAAGGAGAAAAACCCCAATATTCAGGTGGTGGTTGCTGACCCCATGGGGAGTGGTTTGTATTCCTATGTGAAGACGGGAGAAATTAAGCCAGAAGGAAGTTCGGTAACGGAAGGAATTGGGAATTCTCGGATTACAAAAAACATGGAAGAAGTTCCGATTGATGATGCCATTCAAATTGACGATACTGAATGTATTCGCGTTCTCTATCAGCTATTACGCCGGGATGGTTTATTTATGGGTGGTTCTGTCGGTATTAATGTGGGAGCTGCGGTAGCTTTAGCGAAACAAATGGGACCCGGACATACGATTGTGACGGTCTTATGTGATGGGGGCGCTCGCTATCAGTCCAAGCTTTATAATCGAGAGTGGTTAGCCTCGAAGAATTTGCTACCGGATTAATATGACCCTTTGCGTGGTAATGGATAATAGGTAATTGCCACTCTAAACCTTGAGGAACCAAAAACCAATGAAAATGAAACGTAATCTTTTCATATTTGTGGGAATTATATTGATTTCCTTAGTTTTGGTGTTATTCAAGCCATACCATCAATTAAGGGATATTTATCTTAGTAAATACTACCCATTAAATACTCATTCTGGTTTCATACAGCAGGACATCGGTTTTTCTTACTCACTATTTGACTTAGGTGTAGCTGAGATTAATCAAGACAGGTTTTTAGATATATATTCTACAAATCACAATAGTCGCCAACTCTTCTTAATGAATCAACAAGGAGAAGATTTCAAAGATGGGATTACAGAGTTGGGTTTACCCCAAAACTATGAAGCGACATACTCACCCGTGCCCGATCCTCTGTTAAATAAGACAGAACCCGGATTATATATCTATTGGCATAATTATGAATTAATAGTTGCCTCCCAAGGTCTAACTAATTTAGAAAATATGAGAGGTCTGATTATTGTTCCTCTCTTAGCAACCTCTACAGAATCCGGTGAAATATCAACAAAAATAGACAAGAAACCTGCCCTATCAGCAGGAATTGATAAGGTACAAGTGGCAAAATTTAAGGTGAAAGGAGATGGGCGATTATCTATTAAGTTTCCAGCATTTTATCCGTTTTTTCAACCGCTATTTAAGTTGAACACTGGAGCTGATATAACTCATGTTTACATCGGTTCTCGTTTTGAATCTCCGACTTCCGTTGATTTTGCTCTACCTCCTATTTATGCTTTACCTTATATGGATCGACACGGTATGGCTTGGAATGATTATAACAATGACGGGAATATGGATGTAGCGATTGCCAGAGCAGGAATGCAAGGTAAGATATCAGAATTTGATCCGGATGCTAAAGATGAATTAATGCTGCAAACCAGTTCCGGTTTTGAAGATATTGGAGGGAATGTAGACCTGGATAAAGAGGGTTGTGCTTCACGACAAGTGGCTTGGGTTGATTTTGATCGAGATAATCTTTTAGACCTTTACATTATGTGTGGACGGCATTTGCCACCTAATTCTATATATCCGAATCAACTGTATCGCCAAACTGCTGAAGGTCGTTTTGTCAATGTTTCTGCTGAAAAAAATGTAAATATACCCGAAATGGGGTGGTTTGCTTGGTTAGATATAGATAACGATATGGACATGGATTTATTTTGGGCTGATGAAATAAGTTTTTGGCTCTACAGAAATGAATCAGGAACGTTTATTGCTGAAAAGTTAGGGGAAAATAAGCGTAAGAGCTTAGTGAATCAATTGACGATCGCTGATTATGATGGAGATGGAGACCTAGATTTATTCTCCGCTTCCAGAAAACAGAGTATATTATTTACCAATGTGCAGGGTAAATTGGAAAGGGTCGATCCAGAATTAATTGGACTACCCGATCGAGCATTTGCAGCGAACTGGGTTGATTACGATAATGATGGGTTGATAGACTTACATACTTTACGGTATGGAATGTACCGCCAACTGTCAAATCACACATTTGAAAAAATAAATTTATTAGAAGTTAGTGCACCAAACACATTCGGGGGGTATGCTTACTGTACTTGGTTCGATGCAGATAATGATGGCGATCGCGACTTACTCATGGGAAAATCTGAAGAAATGTCCTGGTGGGAAAAGCGGCAAAGAAAAGCACAAGATATTGCGGAGTTAACTAAATACAGTAAATCCAAAGTGTTACTGTATCGAAATCTGGGAAATAACAATCATTGGTTACAAATTGAATTGAAAGGTTCCCCCGGAAACTCGGTCGCGATCGGTGCTAAGGTCAAAGTCACTACGGCTAATGGTACACAATTGCAACAAGTCGGACAGTCGGAAGGAGCTTGGCGATCGCAAGGGCATTACCGCCTATACTTTGGTTTAGGAAAACAAGAGGCAATTCACTCAATTCAAGTTACATGGCCTGATGGTAAAGTTCAGGAAATCCTAAATCCCGACCTCGATCGATTATTGATTATTGAGCAAGCATAAACTTGGATCGATCGGATGGCTCCCCCATACTTTTTGAGAGACTAAAGAAACAATATAAAAAAAGAGGGTGAAATATGGATGAAACCGCACTAACCAAACAGGTGCGCGTGTGTCAGCATCAAAGTTGCCGTCATTTGGGAGCCGCTCAGGTGTTGGAGGCGTTTGAACTGCACCGGGTCGATAGGGTCGAGGTTGTAGCCGTTCACTGTTTGGGGCAATGTGGGAACGGGCCGATGGTTTTGGTTTTACCCGAAGAAGTTTGGTATTATCGGGTTTCTCCCCAGGAAGTGCCTGCGGTGGTTGAGCGGCATTTAAGGGGAGGAAACCCGGTCAAGAGAATGTTATATCCGAAGTTTCATCCCCCTAACAGTTAAATTAAACTAGGATTCATTGGGAAGGCGAACTTTGGTGATTAAGCCGACTCGATGCAAGAGGCTAATGACTCCCCAACTCGGATCGATTTCCCACCATTTTAAGCCGCAACGGGCAGAATAGGGAAAGGCATGATGGTTATTGTGCCAACCTTGTCCGTAGCTCAAGGGGACTAACCACCAAACATTGGTCGATTTATCATTGGTGTCATAGTTACGATAGCCGAAGGTGTGAGCCACACTGTTGACCCCCCAGGCACCATGCCAAAGGAGAACGACGCGGACGATGCTTCCCCACATGACCCAAGGTAAGCCTCCCAGGGCAAATAGGATGGCAGCGAGACCAAAGTGCAAAACTAGGAGATAGCGATCGCAGAATAGATAAAACGGATCGTCTTTAATATCTTTGGTCACTTTAGCAATTTTGTCATCTAAGTCTGGTTTGTGATAGAGAATCCAGATAAAATGGCTCCACCAGAATCCTTTATTGATATTGTGATAATCGCCCTCTTGGTCTGAATGGGCATGATGAATTCGATGGGTTCCAGCCCAATCAATAGGGCTAGATAAACCGCTAAACGTTCCACAGAACACAAAAAAATATTCAACCCATTTAGGACAAGTAAAGCTACGGTGACTGGCTAAACGATGCCATCCGATTTCCACTCCCGATCCGGTGATCATGTGCAAAACCAGAAAAACGCCAACCGCAGACCAACTAAAAAATGGCGGGAAAAAGGCTAAAACCACCCCGATATGCATAGCAATCATCACCCCTACGATAATCCAGTTTAATTTGGGGGAGGCTTCGGTTTCAGCAAGGGTTGCTTCAGAACTAATTTGTTCGATCATTAAACGTTACCTTGGATAAACTTGTTTAGCTGATGAATTAGGAGAGGGATTACCGGTTAAGTATCCGCTCTAAGTGAACTTTAATTACCCGTTTTGGGTAAAGGGTTGATAGCATTTATCTTCATCATATAAGTGACAAACGCTGGTAATTTTCCAGAGGGAAGAGAGGGAAAACTCATTGGTGGTCATATATTTTCCCCAGTTTTGTTCCAGACTGGCATGAGCCTGACGCAGATTGTACCAGGGAATGGCGGTGGAGATGTGATGGGGGATATGCACATTGATGTCATGGGCCATCCATTCAAACCATCTGGGATATTGACAATGGGCTGTTCCCATAAGTTGGGCTTCGGCTTCATTCCATTCTGATTTGGGTTTGAAGGCAATATCGGTTTTGGTGTGATGCAGGAGGGTGATGGTACTCATCCAGAAATGGAAGACGAGCCAAGGCATGAGCCAATAGTTGACCCATCCCCACAATCCGGTAGTGGCAATGAGTAAGGGGAATCCGATTGCCATTTGAGCGATGACAAAGAGGGCTGAAAATCGAACTTGTTCCCGTTCTTTACCGGCAAATGTCCACCATTGGAAGTGTAGGTTTGCCCAATGAACGGCGGAGGCTAACCACCAAAATTTACCCCGCAGGCCCCGATAAGCCCATTTTTCAATCGGATGAAAACTGTTGTATTCTTCACGAGAATAGGCTTTCCACGCATTATCTATTTCGAGACAGTTGGTATATTTATGATGGATGTTATGTTTAATCCGCCAACCATGAAAGGGATAAATGCAGGGAATGAAAACAAGATGGCCAATGAGGTTATTAATCCATTTGCGATTGGCAAAGGAGCGGTGTCCACAGTCGTGACCGATGACGAATAAGCCGGTGAAGGCGCTACCGGTAAAGAGCCAGAGCAGGGGTAAGCAATACCAGGGGGCGATCGCCGTGCCCCACCATCCTAAACCAACGAGGATCAGGTTAATGATTAACCCTGACCAGGCTTTGACGGGATCTTTACTAAATACTTCTCTGGGAAGGGTGTTGATAATATCTCTGAGGCGGATATTGGAGTCGAGGTGGATCTTTTCGTCTGTTTGCGGCCGTGCAGACGGATAAGCGATCGCTGTTTTCATTCAACGTTTTCCTGTTTGATTTGTTTCGGATCTAGGGCAATCTAAAAATATACGCCCATAGAGGAGTGGTCTTCAAGTCCTACGAAAAAATTACTGAGATTCGGAAAAGGTACGATAACCCTTATCTTCGTCATACAAGTGACAAACATCAGTTATTTCCCAAAGCAGGCGGAAAGAAAACCGTTTTCTGGTGATATATTTGCCCCAATTTTCTTCAAGGCTGGCATGGGCTTTGCGCAGGTTATACCAGGGAATAGCTGTAGTTAAATGATGGGGAACATGAACATTAATATCATGGCAAATCCATTCAAACCACCAAGGATATTTACAATCGGTGCTACCTACGAGCTGGGCAGTGACTTCATGCCATTTTCCGTCGGGTTCAAATTTGAGATCGGGCAAAGTGTGGTGCAGGAGGGTTACAGTACTGAGCCAAAAGTGGAAGACAAACCAAGGCACGCACCAGAGGGAAAACCAGCCCCACCATCCCGTAGTGGCAATGAGTAGAGGAAAGCCAATCGCCATTTGTGCAATCACCAATAGGGCAGAAAATTTGAATTGTTCCCGTTCTTTTCCTGGCTTGATTGTCCACCATTGAAAGTGGAGTTGGGCCCAATGGACAATGGAACCTAACCACCAGAATTTACCATGGAGGGAACGATACACAATTTTTTCAAAGGGGTTGAGGGATTGATACTGTTCCACGTAGAATGGATTCCAGGTATTATCGCGATCGATGTGGTTGGTGTATTTATGATGAATATTATGTTGAATCCGCCAGGGATGGAAGGGATAAATGCAGGGAGTGAGGGCAATATGACCAACCAGATTGTTTACCCATTTTTTATTGGCAAAGGAACGATGACCGCAGTCATGGGCAATGACAAATAAGCCGAAAAAGCCCGTTCCAGTGAAGAGCCAGAGCAGGGGAAGTAAGTACCAAGGGGCGATCGCGATTCCCCACCATCCTAAACTGACGAGAACGACATTGGAGATAAACCCAAACCAAGCTTTAAATTGGTTTTTGGCAAAAACATCTTTGGGTAAGGTTTTTAAGACATCTTTTAAGCGCAAATTCCGATCGAGCTGGGGTCGTCCCGCTGATATAAGCTCCGCCGAGGGATTGGCGATCGCTGTTTTCATGCTCAATGTTCCTCTATTAACAATTGCATCATTATACCCTCTACTTCCGCAATTTTCATGAATTTTAGAAAAGCAAATTTTGCTCTTCAATTCAGAAATTTGACATCCATAAAAAGGACATCTTTTCAACCGTACAAATACTTATTCTTTGTGCAAGAAAACCTTTAGTGCTCTTCCAAGGGCGTGCGAGGGCTATGGGCCTTGGCGGGGGTTCCCCAGCAAATATAAGATTCTGGTAATGAGCGAAACACACTACTACGGGCCCCAACCACGCTATTCGCTCCAATTTTAACCCCTGGAGACACAAAACAATCTGTGGCAATCCATACTCCATTTCCAATCTTAATGGGGTCAGTAACTAGGCGAAAACAGGGGTCTGTAATATCATGGGAACCCGTACAAAGATAGGTTTTCTGGGAAATGACACAATGTTGGCCAATTTCAATCTGGTCTAAGCTATAGAACACCACATCATCGCCAATCCAACTATAATCTCCAATGCTAACTTTCCAGGGATAGGTAAACCGGGCTGTGGGCCGAATGACCACTCCTCGGCCAATTTTTGCCCCGAACCAGCGCAACAACATGACCCGAATACTATGCCAATTATGTAGCGTTAAGGGAAACGTAATAGCCTGTATGAACCACCAAAGAATAATCACCCAGGTGGGACGACCGCGATCGAAATTGGATTGGTCATACTGGCACAAATCGACCCAGGACGGGGAATCGAGGCGATAGGATAGGGAGGATTCAGGATTTAACTCAGGAGTTGACATGGGTCGGGGAAGATTGAGTGCCAGAAGATTGCGCTTTCATGGGATTAATATGCCCTCCAAACTGGCGTAGTTCAAATAACTTTACGCCAATATTGTATTCATACTGACTCAGAAGTTTGGCATAGATATATCCTGCTTGCCCATCTAAAAATCCCAGTTGGAGAATATAGTGTAAGATAAAGCGAATTGTCGGTTTAAAAGGTAAGCGCACCCATATTTTTTTTAGCCACCGTTTGCGCTGTACGGCATCTCCAAATAAGTTAGAACCAATGGTATTCCCTTCGTCCATACCTTCGATGAGATTGTAATAGACTCTAGCTTCCCAATTTGAATAGCGGTTATGACGAGCTAACCAAGCGTAAATATCCCGGAAATCTTCATGGAGCATATCTTCTTTGAGATAACCGACATTCCCCGCCAGGATTACATGTTCATGAACTTCATTATCACCGGCATTTCTAACATCTTCCACGTTCAAATTTTCGTAGCGACCTTTTTGATGTTTGAATAGCCGTAAATTCCAGTCTGGATATCGTCCCCCATGGCGAATCCAAGCCCCTAGGAAAATGACTCGGCGATTGAGATAATAGCCATTCATGTTGGGGTCTTGAATGGCTTGTTTAATTTCTTTCCATAATGGGGGAGTAATCCGTTCATCACAATCAACAATCAAAATCCATTCATTACGAAAGGGGAGGTTGTCTAATGACCAGTTTTTCTTTTTTGGCCATGACCCATTAAACTTAAATTGAACAACTGTTGCCCCTAAGTTTTCGGCAATTTCTGCGGTGCGATCGCCACTTTGGGAATCAACTACGAAGATTTCATCTGCCGGGTGCAAACTATCAAGGCAAGCGGCAATGTTATCTTCTTCATCTTTTGCTGGAATAATAATCGATACCGGGACTTTAGAAGCTTCAGAGGTCATAAGGGCACGGGAGGTATGAGACAACGTTTAGGATATCAGATCAATCTCAAACTTTGGATTGTGACATCTGCAATTTTTCTCCTTTAGTTATAACAGGTCTGGTATAACGGTGAAGATGAATAGGGCACAGATAGATTTACTTCAATGGAGGATTGCGAGACCACAAGCCTTCGATCGCCGTAGTCAGATAGCCGATTTGACCATAAGCATAGACTAGATTATCAAAGCGCAGAGCTGGATCGCTGATATATTTCACTGATTTATAAAGTCCCCGAATGATGCGCTCTCCCCCCAGTGAAAATTGATGAAGTCCTCCTCGGTTGGAGAGTTGTTCGCGGTAGCATTCACTCACCCCTTGCCACCATCCTCGGCGCAGAAACCAAGAGCGGTTGACTCGCTCTGGAGCAACATTGTGAGCAACTAAGGCTTCAGGGATATAGCTGACTTGCCATCCTGATTTTAGGGCCAATTCGGTCATCACCAATTCTTCGTTGGAGAGCAATTTTTTTCCTACCCGTCCTAAATTGGGGTCAAATCCACCAATTTCTTCTAGGAAACTGCGTCGGAGGGAGTAGTTTAAGCCTCTGGGGGTATTGCCCGGTTGGGTAATTAAGACCGGACTATCGCCTAAATCATAGGCTCCTAGATTACCGGCTAGACCCTCTGAAAGCCAAGGGGGAGGGGTAATATCAGTCGGCCAAATGAGGGTGACTTTACCGCCAGCGATCGCCAGTTTATCGTTTTCTGCATAGGCTCTGGAGAGGACTGTTAACCAGGACGGGGTAGCGATCGCATCATCATCTAAATAGGCTAAAATTTCTCCACTGGCGTTTTTTGCCCCTGTATTGCGAGCGACAGATAAACCAGTCACTGGTTCATAGACCGATTTTAGACGGGGATGGGGTTGTAAGGATTTGATAACTTCTTGGGTGCGATCGCTCGACGCATTATCAACAACAATGACCTCAAAGTCAGGATGATCTTGATTGAGCAAGCTTTCTATTGCGCCACCAAGATATTGATCTCGGTTATGGGTACAGATAATAGCTGAGATTTGGATGCTCATTGGGGAATAGGAGAGTGGGGACGTGAGGAAACGAAGACGTGGGGATAGATGACTTTAGGACTTTTTGGGATCGTATAGATTAGATTCCATCTCTGTTTTACCCAATTTTCCAATTTTGTCCAATCCCCCTATCTCTCCATCCCCCCATCCCCCAATTGGCGATGCAAACTCTTTAAGGATTGGGCTAACTGAGATAGACGCTCTTCTAGCATATGCTTTTGGTTCAGAAACTGTCGCAATTGTTGATAGCGGTGAATCGCTAAACTCATGGATGCCACTTCTTCTGATGGACAGGGACGACTCCAAACTTCTCCATTTTCATTGAGTCTACAGAGTCGATAGGATGTGCGAGAACTTGCGCTAGAATTCCCATGGGTTGAATTAGGGGTAGATTCAAGCCATCCCTCAATAATTGGCCCCTGATGATAAAGGGCTGTAATTTGATCGTGGATCTGGTCTAACCGATCTTGCCATTGGCAGGCGATCGCCTCAATATCATGAAGTACATCAATGGCTAAATTGGGAGAATATTGATTTTGATAACGGCTTAAGCGCGTCGGTTTATACTTGGGAAAAGGGGGCAGTTCAGTGGGCCGATGAACCTCGGCTGTGCCTAATCTTCTCTTATTCGTTGGTTCAAGAGGATTGGAATTGGGTGGATTAATGTCCATAGCGCTTTGCGCGGCAGAAGGGTAATAGGGAATAGGAAATGGGGAATCTCTGCGTCGGGAGCGTCTCCCGATCTTTTTCTACTGGTTTAGCGCGATTCTAAATGACTCAGCCGCTTTTGCAACTCCTTCAAAGACTGGTATAAATCCGGTAGACGTTTGTAAATGGCCGATGCTTTGAGATAAATGGGATGATTCACCGCAGGGTTTCCAGAAACTACGGAGCCAGGAGCAATGTTTCCATGGACTCCGGCTTTCGCGGAGGCAATCACGTTATCACCAATGACCGTATTGTTGGCAATTCCCACTTGTCCCGCGAGAAGGACTTTATTCCCTATTTTTGTGCCACCTGCCATACCGGTTTGACCGGCGATCGCACAATTCGAGCCAATCTGAGAACCATGTCCAATCTGCACTAGGTTGTCAATTTTAGTATCGCTACCAATGCGGGTTTCTCCAACGGCTGGACGGTCAATGGCGCTATTACATCCTACTTCCACTCTGTCTTCTAAGACGGTTCGTCCAGATTGTTCCATCTTAAACCAGCCTTTAGGGGTAGGAACAAAGCCAAATCCTTCCGAGCCGATCGCTGCACCACTATGAATAACACAATTTTGACCAATCAAAGTCCGTTCATGGATGGTACAGTTGGCATGAAGAACGGTGCGATCGCCGATTTCGGCTTGGGGATAAATGACTACATTGCCATGAATACAAACTCCATCGCCAATTTTGACCCCAGATTCAATGACCACATGGGGGCCAATATAAACTCCTTGTCCCAACTGTACATCCTCGGCGATCGTGGCGGTGGGGTGAATCTGCGGTTGAGGATGAAATGGTTGATAAAAGAGGGTAATGACTTGGGCAAATAAGAGGCGCGGCTCCCGGGTAGCGATCCAGGCAATTCCGCGCTCTGTGGCAGATTCGATTAAATCAGGGGGGATAATTAAGGCGATCGCCTCAGTGGTGTTAATCTGATTGATAAACTTCCTACCCTCAATGAAACTCAGACTTTGTGGAGTCGCTTGATCTACAGGTGCAACTCCCGTAATCTCTGGATCGAGATCGGGTAGGGAATTTTCTGAGGCCACCTTACCCAATTTTTCAATAATCTCGCTGAGTTTCATAGATCTAAGCACCAAGTTTTGAGGGTTGAGAACTGCATCTTTGCAAAGTTTACAGTAGTTTTCACCACAAAATGCAAAACTGGGTTTTAACCTTTCCTTCCTATAAAATGTGAAAATTGATCGTTTTTATTATTCTAAGGGCACTTTTTCAACGACATGTCCACTACTACATCGAGATGAGCTAGGGAACCCTCTGTCTATCTCAACGCGCTAAAGAGGATTAGCCTGATAGAATAGTGCCATTCGTGCGATTGCAGCTAAGGGCTATCCACCAAACAGTGAATCAACGCATCGTTTTCAAAATGGGTTCTGGGGATTTTGATCGAGGGTTTCCAGTAACGCTACAACTGGGTGAGGAAGGACGAACCCCACAGCTTGAGTTGACCCGGTTTTTAGATGCAGCTCCCGATTTACCGCCCCTTTATCAGCAGTGGGTGTCAGCTTATCATCAGTTGGGAGGTTTGGATACTCGGATTCGGATTCCGACTATGCCAATTACCCATTTGGGGGTTCCAGAAGCGCACCACAACTGTCGAGAAGCCGCGGAGAAGTTGCGATCGCACTTTAACCACTGGTTACGTCAACCCAATATTCTCGATTTACGCGAAGCCATTCTCGAAACCCTAAATCGCCAAACCCCAGTACGCATTATTATCCAAACTCAAGATTGGGTTCTCCAGAGACTCCCTTGGACAGTTTGGGACTTTTGGCAGCGCTATCCTCAAGCCGAAATTGCCCTCAGTTTACTCGATTATCAAGGCGTTAAACCCGAACTGACGCTACAGGGAACGGCGAATATTTTAGCCGTATTTGGGGAAGATCGGGGCTTAAATTTAGCCTCGGATCGACACAGTTTAGATCGCCTCTCTAATGCTCAGATTACTTATCTAGAGCGTCCCAGTTTTTCCCAACTATCGCGAAGCCTATGGTCTCAACCTTGGGATATTTTCTTTTTTGCCGGCCATAGTTCCAGTCAATCTGGCGGTCAGTTTCAACTCAATCCCCAGGAACGTTTAAATTTAGACCAGTTGAAATATGCCTTAAATCGCAGTATCGATCGCGGATTGAAATTAGCCATTTTCAATTCCTGCGATGGATTGGGATTAGCTCAACAGTTAGCCGCTCTCAATTTGCCACAAATGATTGTCATGCGCGAGCAAGTCCCCGATCGCGTCGCCCACGAGTTTTTACAGCATTTCTTGTATCAGTTCTCCCAGGAAACCCAGTTATACGAGTCCGTGAGATTGGCACGGGAAAAATTACAGGGTTTAGAGGATCGATTCCCTTGTGCTACCTGGTTACCCGTCATTTTCCAGAATCCCGCGTACTTACCTTTGGTATGGAAAAAAACCGAGGTTGAGTTAACGCCTCAATCGAGTTTAAGTCGCTTAGAACTTCGCAATCGTCAAATTTTACTCAATAAGGTGAATCTATATTGGGTGAAAGGGGTTTTGGAGGCTTCGCTCCATGGACGGGTGTTACTGGAGTTGGGGATTGAAGAGCGCTATGATGCGATCGCCCATCCTTGGGGCTTAGTTTGGGAGAGCAGCGAGCAAATGCAACCGGTTCGAGTGACTCACCGTTCGGCAATAGAAAAATTCGAGGCTTTAGGAATGGGGAGATCGCTCCTCATCTTAGGCGAACCCGGTTCTGGAAAAACCACCACCCTTTTAGAATTAGCACGGGAATTCATTCATCGAGCCAATCAAGATCACCATCTCCCCATCCCAGTTGTCTTTAACTTATCCTCTTGGTTAGGCGAACAACAATCCATTTTAGATTGGTTAATTCAGGAACTCTATACCAAGTATCAAATCCCGAAAGAACTCAGCCAAAATTGGATCGACGACTCTGCACTCCTCCTGTTACTCGATGGCTTAGATGAAGTCGCTGTCAACAAGCGCCAAGCTTGCGTCACTGCCTTAAATGAATTTATGCAAAACCATGGCACTCTAGAAGTTGTCATTTGTAGTCGCCACCAAGATTACGATCAACTCTCACAAAAATTGCGCGTTTTAGCGGCTATTTATCTCCAACCTCTAACCCAGGATCGCATTGAACAATATTTACAATTTTGTGGCTCGGACTTATCCGGATTACGGCAAGCCATGCAAAGCGATATCATTTTACAAGATTTAGCCCAATCTCCCCTAATGCTGAATATCATGGCTTTAGCCTATCAAGGCATGAGTTATGATGATTTCCCTAAGCAGACAAAAGAACAATATCATACTCATTTATTTGATGCTTACATTGAACGCATGTTTAGCCGAAAAATCGGTGAACATTTTTATTCTAAGGCTCAAACCAAGAACGGGTTGATCCAACTCGCCCAATGGATGGTCAAAGAATCACAAACGGTGTTTTTAATCGAACGAATGCAACCGAGTTGCTTAAAGACAAAATCTGAAAAATTGAGATATTGTGCTTTAATTGCCCTCATTGGTGGTATCTTCAGCGCTTTAGGAATTGGGTGTAGTGTTGGACATATTGCTGGTAGTCATATCGGATTACTCTCTGGAGCAATTTTAGGCATTGCTGGAGGACTAGCGGGAGGGATTATTTTAATGTGGGTGTTACCTCGGATTGAACCCGTAGAAAAAATGAAGTGGTCTTGGCACAAAATGAGGATCAATCTGATTCCAGGATTGCGAGTCGGATTGATTGCGGGTGGATTTTATGCCTTAAGTGTTGCCTTAATCTTTAATGTCATTTATGGCTTAAACATGGCAGTTAAGGAGCTATTGATTTTTTGGCTATCTGGATTAAATTTAGGCGTGATGTTTATTTTACTCAGAGGTTTAACTGGAGGAGACATCAATACCCACACTGTACCCAATCAAGGCATCTGGTTAAGCGCTCGAAACGCCTCCTTATTTGCAATCCTAGGCATCTGTACCTTAATCGTCCTAGCGAAAATTGTAGGACATCCAACCTTGTTTGGCGCGATCGCCGGTTTATTAATTGGTCTATTTTCCCCTAGCAGCATCGCCTGTCTACAACACTTTACCCTGCGAGTTGTTCTCTATGGTTCTGGAAAAGTTCCTTGGAATTATGCCCGCTTTCTCGATTATGCTACCAGTCTCATTTTCTTACAAAAAGTGGGTGGAGGCTATATTTTTATCCATCGTCTGTTGTTGGAACACTTTGCCCAACTTTCTCTAGAATAAAAGTTTTGTATATTGTAGGGGCGAAAAATTTTTCGCCCCTACTGTCCTTGTAAACCAATCATAAAGGAAAGGAAGGGCAAAACTGGGTTTTCCCTATTCCCTATTCCCTATTCCCTAGCACTATAACATATCTTCTTCTTCCTTATTCTGAACCCCGCGCATAATTCGAGAAAGTTCACTTTTTTCATTCACAGAAATTCGACTCGGTGAACCACTAATAATTCCTTCATAGTTCCGGAAAGAATCCTTGATTTCTGCACCATGTTCTGTAATCGCATATTCTCGAATGCCTTTATCATGCCACGATCCGCGCATCTTAAAGACATTGATCGCTCGCGACATTTCCCCACGAATTTCTACATATTGTAGCATTAAAATCGTATCCGTAATCGTCGAAATATGAGATTCAGTAATCGAATGAGACCCCATAAACTGATCCGTCGTATTAGTAAAGAAACCGGTAATTTCCTCCTGTTTTGCATATCCCGTTACCCCAATCACAAATTGACGGAAAGCATTATTACTCACCCCTCGTGCTAAGGCAGACAGGGAATCAATGGCAATTCGAGATGGTTTGAATTCTGTAATTTTAGATTTAATCAATTGCAAATGATCTTCTAATCCCGCTGACTCTGGATACGCACACAGAATTTTCAGCAGTCCTTGATTTTCCAATTCTTCAAAATCAATTCCCCAAGAGTTCGCATTCCGGAAAAGCTGGGCCCTCGATTCTTCATAGGCAAATAAAATGGCTCGTTCTGAATTCTTACAGGCATTTTCTAGAAACTTACTAACCAATAGGGTTTTACCGGTTCCTGTTGCTCCAGTGGCTAAAATAATCGAATCTTTGAAAAATCCGCCACCACACATTTCATCTAAAGTGCTAACTCCGGAAGAAACTCTAGCATTAGAAGAGCGTTGAGTAAGTCGCATCGCACCGAGCGGAAAGATATTAATTCCATTATCGGTAATGGTAAAAGGATATTCTCCTTTCATGTGCGTTGTTCCTCGAAGTTTGAGGATTTCTACGGTTCGTCGTCGTCGTTCTCCTTCTAAGGCGTTGCGAACAATAACTACATTATCGGAGACAAACTCTTCTACCCCAAAACGAGCAACTGGCCCATATTCTTCTTCCCGTTCTGTCGTCATGACGGTGGTGACACCGAGTTGTTTGAGTCTGGCAACTAGGCGAAAAATTTCTCGGCGCACCACAGAAGCGGCATCATATTGTTGAAATACAGCAGTTACGGAGTCAATGGAGACGCGCTTGGCTTTGTATTTACGAATGGCATATTGAAGCCGTTCTATTAGGGCAGAAAGGTCAAAGTTGCCGACAATATCTTGACCTTCTGGGTCAGGAGATGCATCTAATATAAATAATTTGCCATCATCTATGAGTTGCTGTAAGTCCCAACCAAAACTGGCGGAGTTTTGAATAATATCTGTAGGAGATTCTTCAAAGGTGACAAAAATACCGGGTTCATTAAAATAGGTAATGCCATTGTAGAGAAATTGAATGGTCAGCATGGTTTTACCTGTCCCTGATGTCCCACTGACTAGGGTGCTGCGACCTTGGGGTAGTCCACCATGACTGATGTCATCAAAACCTTCAATTAGGGTTCTAATTTTGGTGATTCCAGTAAGTTTTTTATGGGGAGTCTTTTCTGGTTCGCTAATTTGATCAAATGTACTCATAGGTGATATAGCTCTAAATTAGAATAATAAAAGAGATGATGAAAAAAGATGGTCTTGGTCATTCCTGTTTTATCCTAGATTTATCCTAGACTTTCATCATCGCGCAGTTCATCATATAATAAATCGAGTCCAATCAACACTTTTTCGCGATCTGAGAGATCTCCAATGATTTTACGGACAGGAGGGGGGAGTATTTTGGCAAGGGTGGGCGTGGCGAGAATTTTATCTTCTTCAGCAAGTTGTGGGTTTTTTAGAACATCAATCACTTTGAGGGCATAAACTCCTTGGAATTCTTGTTCGAGAATGTCGTTAAGTGTTTTTAGAGCGCGTACTGAGTTGGGGGTATTTCCAGCAACGTAGAGTTTGAGAATGTAGGTTTTTTTTAGGGGACTCATGGTTGTTCTGTGTCAAAGGGTTCTAGATAGTGTTGTCATTCAGGACTATGAATTCACAAGAGTTAGGATTCACGAGGAATTGAGCGGCGATACATTTCACACAAATGGGCAATAGTATCAATTAGGGTTAAACGATAGTCAAGTAAAATCTCTTCACTCCGTCCTTCTAGCTGTAATTGTTTGGAAAATTCTTCCATTAGTTCCATGTGAATTTCAACAATTTGAGACACAGAAATATCGGCAAAAAAAGCGATGTTTACAAACTCGTCAATTTTGGAGTTGGTTCCTTCATCATCGGAGAAATAAGTCAGTATTATATCCTCATAGTCTTTTTTTAAGCAATCGAGTAAATCTTGTTGTTTTTCATAAGATAAACGACGGAAAAAGTTTTTGGGGTCTCGTTTGTAATACACGCCGAGATATCCTAGTCGTTCTTTAAGTTTCTCCGCTAAACGTCGTTGCTGACGTTTTAGGGAGTTTTGAATGGCGATCGCATCGATCGCATTTCCGGGTTGTGCGCTGGTCGATTTTTGGGTGGTTGATAGTTCCAGAAATTTGGCGATCGCCCGATTAATGACCGAGGGAACTTCTTGCAGTTGCTCGGCCGTGACTTCTAAAACTGCATCATGGTATAATCGCCTTATCCCTGTTAGATTAGGACGGTCTAAATTATCCGTTTCTTCTTCATTCTTTGAGTGAAGTTCTAGAGGTGGGCTTTGTGCCATAGATTCCCCGATCGCCACTAGAGGTAAATAGGTTTTTTGTTGCCGCAGTTTACCTAAGAGTTCCGATATCTCCGGGGTCTGTTCTACCACCAAACAGTCAATTTGCTGTCTGTGCTGATCGACATATTCGATTAACTCACCTTCAGAAAATAAGCGAGTGTGAGCATGGCGAGTGTCTTCTAGGCATTGCTCTAAGGCATCGCCAAGGGACGCGGATCGGACAAAGGTACAGATAGACAGTTGAGAGGGCACGCCAAGGTGTTAAAAGAAACTACAGGTATCGGCTTCGCCTATAGAAAAAAGCGTTGCGTCAATAATCGAGTAAATTTATTTTTTTACAAGTCTTTATATCAATGTAAACATTCTAGACTTAATTGTAAATAAATTGTTATGTTTCTGGGAAGTTTTCCGGTCTGCTTAGGGCTACCTCCCTGAAATTCTGGTTAATGATCCAGAATTAGGTGAGCGATCGCTTACTGATTTCAGGCTTAAGCCACCAGGTGTTGCTGACATTGTGGTTACCTAACGTTCATGAACCCTCCTTTGCTCCAAGCTTTTACTTCTCCAGTGGTCGTCTGTCCACAAACCACTCTGCTCGAAAGGGCCTTAATAGAATGGAGTTTAACGGATCGAGAGCTGCTTGTGGTTATCGATCCGGCCCAATTCCCGATCGCCTGTATCCAGTTTTCCCGGTGGTTACCGTATTGGCTGCATCAAGACTCCCAAGGGGTTCATACTCCTTCATTACTCAAAATCAACCCTCAATTATACCAAATTGGAGAACCGATATTAGAAGCGATCGCCTGTTTTGCCAGCGACCTAGAGATCGGCGCACTTCAAGAGCAACTCCAACAGTTTAATCCGGCGATCGCCTGCCATTATGCTCTCATCAATCAGGAACGGGAATTTGTGGGATTGCTCGATAACCAGCGCTTGCTTCAATATTCCTTAGATCAGAAAGCGGCTCATGGACTAGAGCGAAGAGAAGCAGGAGGACGGGAGATCTTCCTGAGCGATCGCACCTTGGATACTCACCCCTTCTCCCAAACCCTTCCCTCACCCCTGTTTTCCTCCTCCCATACAGACAATCTCTCCCAGCTCTCTCCAGAGTCTCCAGCCGACTGGCAACTTCAAACTCTCTTGACTCGCGTTACTCAATTGGTCAAGGAAAATCATGCCAAAGACCAGATCTTAGCCTATATCAGCCATGCTCTAAAAACACCAATTACCTCAATTTTAGGTTTATCCAACCTATTATCCCATCCCCATCACTCCCTCAGTGAACCTCGACAACAGCAGTACTTAAATTTGATTCATCAAGGAGCCAAACAACTGAGGATGATGACTGATGATGTAGTCACTTGGACACAGCTCGAACTGGGAGAAGTCGTGTTAAAGAAATCGCCAGTTAAGCTCTCCCAATTATGCGATCGCATCTTAGCCAGCTTTCAAGAATTGGTGCAAGATCGGGTCGAACCACCCTACCTGAATCTCACCCCAGATCCCGATCTTACCGATGTAATGGCTGATGAATTTTGGGTGCGGCAAATGCTCAACCGACTATTATCGTATAACGTATGGGCGATCGGCGATGGGTCGCATTATCGCTCTCCCCAACCTCTCTCCATGGCTCTCGAACTTGAGATCCAAGCTCAAGGAGGATTTTGGATTAGCTTTCGTTTAACCAATCCTCACTTAACAACCCCGATTGTTGGTATTCCCTTGTTTGGTTTCTCCTGATTCTGAACTAGCGGTTTCTACTCTGTTACAAGTGATTAAAATAGCTGCAAGTCAGGGATAGGGGGCGCTCCCTGAGCCAAGCTATATGGATTGTTTCATCTAAAATAGGGCTTTGTTTGTAGTAATATCAAATCTATTTATTTACGCTACAGAGATCTGTAGGGGCGGGTTATACCCAAATCTTGTAGACTAACAACTATTGCAAGTAAACCCACCCTCCTCCACCATGTCTCTACTTGTAGCAACCATTTAAGGATTTGATATAAGCACGAAGAGTGCTTAAAAGCCTAGCTGGAGAGGGTTAAAACCCTCACTAGAAACAAAATCTAATGCACCAAATTAGGTGAAACAGTCCACTACAAAGAATCAGGATCGATATTTAACTGTCGCAGTTTCTCCCGTAGCTGTTGTAAGTCCGATTCGGCACTTTCAGCTCGCTCTGTGGCGCGATCGCGCTCTAATTCAGCACTGTTAGCTCTGTCCCGCTCTAGTTCTTTTTCCTGACGTTGGCGATCGCGCTCTTGCACGACATCCTCATAAGTCCCGAACGCTTCCCCACTCGGCGTGAATAACTGCAATGTTTGCTCGCTGCTACTAAAACTCACCTGTAATAGCGGACTTTTCCAACCTTCCATTTGAGGAATTTCTGTTAATATTCCCCCACTTCTCAACCATCCTTGCAGTTGATTCTTTTTCGGATTGTAGACATAATATTCTTCCACGCCATAATAGTCGTAGAACTCAAACTTATCGTCCATTTCGCCTTTACTATTACTCGGCGAGATGATCTCAAATGCCACTTGAGGCACAATATTTCCTTCTTCCCATTGTTTATAGGAGCCTCTATCTTTTTTCTCCACTCCCAAAACCACCATGATATCCGGTGCTTGGCTAAACGGTAAATTTTCTTCTGCTACTGTTAACGTTCCCGCTTTTTTGGGATACCACAACAAATCACCCGCCACAAACACATTTTCTCGCTCTTGAAACAGAGCCGACAATCCTCCGACAATGGTGGTAATTAAACGAAATTGAATCGTATTATCCGCCATCGGTTTTCCATCACTTTCTGGGTAGAGTCGAGCGGCAACTTGCGATTGAGAAAGTAATTCTTGTACCATCATTTCGACCTGAATACCGATCGTGTTTGCACTCCTATTTTGAGGATACCATACAGCTTTGCTGTAGTGGAGGAATGGGGAGATAGGGGGATCGAAAGGTAGCGCATAAAGGGCGAAAACTTCTGTCAGCCTCTACTTAAGACTCAAATGTCTCTTTTACTCCAGAACCCGTGGCTTCTTGAATCAAGGCTTCGGCGCGATCGCCATCTTGATAGAGTAATTCTAAAAACTCCCAGGGTTCCATCCCGACTAACCGGGCGTAAAATCCAACTTCACCCATAATTCTGGCTTCTGACTGGCGCAAATACATACTGAGGCAGTGATGGGCCTGGTTTTCGGGTTGGCGTTGGGTACGGAAAAAGGCTAAAGCATTGAGTAACCGGTCTTCATAGGGCGCGAGGGGTCTAATGTTCAGGTTTTGGGGAGTGCGTTGAGTCATAGGGTTACAGCCGTAATGGATAATGGGAACACCCTGTAGGGGCGATCGTAGAGCTGGTTAACGGGGAAAAAAAATAAGCAAATAAGGCTCAAGCCCTCTCAGTGACTGCCTCCGACGCTCGGAACGAAAATGCGTTGTTTCAGCGATTGGCTGAGGTGCGTCGGTTTTATAGCGCTATGGGCGGGTAAGGGGAGTCTATACTATAAATTTACAATATTTAAACTGAGTCTCCTATACCCGCCAACTTGATAGTCCATGAGTTTTAAGGAAGAATTTGAACTACTACTGCGATCGCGCTATCCCATCATCTACATTCCCACTGCCGAAGAAGAACGGGTGGAAAGGGCGATCGCCGAATCGGCCAAAAACCTCGGCAGTCGGGGAGTCTATACCTGGGATTTCGTCGATGGTTATCAGGGCAATCCCAATGATAACGGGTTTGGTCGTCGCAACCCCCTCCAAGCCTTAGAATTCGTCCAGAAAGTTCCCCCCACAGCCGCCGGGATTTTTGTTCTCCGGGATTTTCAGCGCTTTTTGGAGGATATTTCCATCTCGCGGAAACTGAGAAATTTAGCCCGCAGCCTCAAATCGGAAGCCAAAAACTTGGTGATTCTAGCTCCAGAAATTGCCATCCCCACCGACTTAACCGAAGTGATTACCGTCTTAGAATTTCCCTTACCCCAGAGTGGAGATATTCGAGAAGAAGTCAGGCGGTTACTGATGGGATTAGGACAAGTCATTGAGCAAGAAGTCCTGGAAGAAATTGTCCGCTGTTGTCAAGGTCTTTCCCTAGAGCGCATTCGTCGAGTATTGGGAAAAGCGATCGCCACCCATGGGGAATTGCGCCCGGAAGATGTAGACCTGATTTTAGAAGAAAAGCGGCAAACCATTCGCCAAACCCAAATCCTCGACTTTTATCCCGCTCAAGAACAAATTTCCGACATTGGTGGTTTAGAAAACCTCAAAGACTGGCTCTTGCGGCGCGGTGGCGGGTTTTCCGAGCAAGCTAGAGCCTACGGACTGCCCCATCCCCGTGGTTTACTGTTAGTGGGCATTCAAGGAACGGGGAAATCTCTGACGGCAAAAGCGATCGCCCACCATTGGCATCTTCCCCTCCTGCGCCTCGATGTGGGACGACTATTTGCCGGACTCGTGGGAGAATCGGAATCGAGAACCCGGCAAATGATTCAACTGGCTGAAGCTCTCGCTCCTTGCATTTTATGGATTGACGAAATTGACAAAGCCTTTAGCGGCATGGGATCGCGGGGAGATGCAGGTACAACGAATCGGGTATTCGGAACCTTTGTCACTTGGCTAGCAGAAAAAACCTCACCGGTTTTTGTCGTTGCCACCGCTAATAATATCCAAAGTTTACCCCCAGAACTATTACGCAAAGGGCGATTTGATGAAATCTTTTTTGTGGGACTCCCCACCCAAGAAGAACGACAAGCCATTTTTGAAGTTCATCTTTCTCGGTTGCGTCCCCAAAGTCTGAGAAATTATGAGTTCAAACGTCTTGCCTATGAAACCCCGGATTTTTCCGGGGCAGAAATTGAACAAATGATTGTAGAAGCCATGCACATTGGCTTTAGTCAAAACCGGGATTTTACCACCGATGATATCCTAGAGGCAGCCAGTCAAATTGTTCCCTTAGCTCGCACGGCTCAAGAACAAATTGAATTGTTACAATCTTGGGCAGCATCCGGTAAAGCGAGACTTGCCTCTCGTTCAAGTGGTTTAAAACCGCCCTTGTAGTCGTTATTATTTTCCAGATTTATTCTTATGGTTGGTAGATTAGTTTCCGGATTTTTTCAAGTATTTTTGGGGATCGCGTTGGCGATCGCCCTGATGTTAGTCGGTGGATTAGCCGCTGCCCGTTATTTTATGGCCAGAATGACCATTGACCCTCCCAAACCGGAGTTTCCAGAGGCACAAGAGGCTAAACCGGCTTCTGCTTCCCTGTCTACTCCTGCTGAAGTCCAAAAGCCAAAAGAACCGGAACTTCCAGAAGGAGCCTACAAAGCGAGAGTCACTTGGCCCGATGGTCTGATCTTGCGGAATGCCCCCAGTTATGAGTCGGGGTCTATTGGTGGAGTCGGTTATAATGAAACGTTGTATGTGATTGGAGAAAGTGAAGATAAGATTTGGCAAAAAGTTCGGGTTGCTTCTCGAGATGCCTGGGTGAAAGGGGGAAATGTAGAGAAAGTGGAATAGAAGGGAATGGGGAATGGGGAATAGGGAATAGGGAATAGGGAATGGAGATGCAATTCTCTCTTCTATGAAGTACAGCTTGAAGCCTCAGACCCTAAGTAATACAAGCTATTGCCTGTTGCCTATTGCCTAGTGCGAAGCGCAAATTAAATGTTAAGAAATATCTCTAAACCTCAAGCTTGATTGCAATTTAGGGGCAATTATGCACTGAAAAGAAACTTGGGTGATACCCTGAGAAGACAAAATTGATCAGCACTCATCCAGAAATCATCTTTTATGTATAATAAGTCTTCTAATTCGGATTGGCTTGAAGCGATCGTTACTGGTAGTATCGGTGCAGGTATTGTAACTTCTTTTGCCGTCAGTCAAGGACAACACCCCCTAGTCGGTTTAGCCATTACCTTATTTGCGGGTATCTGCGCTTGGTTAATCGATCGGCAAATGCACTAATTGATACTGATTCAATCCATGTTTACCCTTGTGTTACCATTCGGTAAATTCATCTTTTCGGGTTCTCGCTTAATCCAAAGCTTGCTAACAATAACCCTGATTCTGGGGTCGTTGACCCTCTCAGTCAGAGCTATAGAAATAGGAGATGATGGGCCGCAAGTGCGGGAATTGCAGCAACAACTCCAAGATTTAGGGTATTTTGATTTACAACCTACAGGACGATTTCGGGAACTGACCCAAGAGGCAGTCATCCGATTTCAACGCGATCGGGGATTAATTCCCGATGGTATTGTGGGCGCAGAAACTTGGAGTCGATTGCGATCGGGAGGAAACCAAAGATCGACATTAGACAATTCTCCTGTACTCCAGCGCGGAGACCAAGGCCCGGAAGTCACGGCTCTACAGGAAAACCTGATGGCCAAAGGCTTTTTTAATGGCCCCATTACGGGATTATATGGTTCCTTAACCGAGGAAGCGGTTCGCTCCTATCAACAAGTCCAAGGCTTAACCCCAGATGGCATTTATGGCCGCCGAACTCAAGCACGACTCGAAAACGGAGCGCCAGTGGGTCAGTCCTTAAGTTCCAGGTCAGATCCCCAAGTTCTAGAATTACAGCGCCGTTTAAAAGCCAGAGGATTGTATGATGGCCCCTTAGATGGAATCTTAGGCCCCCTAACCCAAGAAGCCATATCCAGAGCGCAACAGAAGTATGGCATTAGTCCAGAAGATATTCGCTGAGTTTCTCTAGGTGGTGGCCCTCTGAACCAAAGAAATTGCAAGTGAGCAATCTTGAGTCATTTTGCTCGAAAAGATCGCCTAAAATAGGGGCAGCATCGACACCTGGATTAAGATCTCCTACTCTCTATGGACTCTCTAGCCTATCTCCATCTAGCCCTAGCCTATCAAGACCCGACCAGCACCAAACGGGTTTTACGAAAATCAATCCAGCAATTTTGGCAACAGTTGCTGGCTAAACCAATTTCTAGTCGATTGATCCTACGATTACTCTCTTTAGGCATCGCGCTGGCGATCTTGACTTTAGCGCAAGTAGCTCTAGCTCTACGATTCGGAGATTCTGGCACAGATGTAGCTCAACTTCAGCAAAATCTCCAGCTATTAGGATACTATCGAGGCCCCATCACCAGAGTCTTTGATGGAGCAACTGAGCAAGCAGTACTTGGTTTCCAACGTGATGCTGGTATTGGGGTCGATGGCATAGTGGGTTCGGAAACTCAATCTGCGATCAATCGGATCTTGTTCAACCAATTGCCACAAGCAGGATTCAATACGTTCCCTCAAATTCTGCCCCCTCCTCCAGCACCTTTTAATACGCCATCTTTTACCCCCGGTATCACTTTTGGCGATCCCTTTCCGAATTCCTTTAATCCGGCTCTGGGTCAACCCAACTTTAATCAACCCTTTGGGACAAACTTTGGATTACAGCAAGTAACACCCAGTTCTCCGATCGGGCAGATTCAGCTACTGCAAAGTAGACTGCAAGATCTAGGATGGTATCGAGGCACAATTGATGGCATCTATGGCCAACTGACAACAGAGGCTGTGGAGCAGTTTCAGCGCTTCAGAGGTTTATTTCCTAGTGGCATAGCTGATAGCAGAACTCTAGCAGAATTAGGTTTAGGATCGGACCCAATAGCCGGAGGAAACAATACTTTTCCCCGTGTAACACTCCAAGGATATGTTGTCGTGATTCCAACCGGTAATAATTTTGTATATCAACAAATCCGCATACGGTATCCCAGCGCTATACAAACTCGAAATCGAAGAGGGAGATTTGTTTATATACAAGCCTATGACAATCGCGATCGTGCGGAGAGTCAGTCGGCTTTATTACGATCGCAAGGTTTTACTAATGCCAGAGTCGTCTATTTCCGTTAAGCTCTAAATATCAAGGATAATGATTCCTGTGGCGATCGCCCTTGAACACTCACTTACCACCTAAACCTGTTACTCCTATTGATCCTCTATGACTGAACCTGTTGCCGATCTCAATACCCAAGCTCCTATGGCGACTCGCATCCGTAATCTGGTGGTGGCGTTAACGGCGATCGCCTTAAGTGTAGCTTTGTTTCTAGGTCTACAAACCCAAAATCCGTCTACGTCTCTGTCTGAGTTGGCCGAAACCTCTACACCGCTAGAAGTTGCCCTAGAGAATGAGAAGCCAACGTTAATGGAATTTTATGCCAATTGGTGTTTAAGTTGCCAAGCCATGGTTCCTGATATGGTAGCGTTGCGAGAGGGCTATGGGGCACAAGTCAATTTTGTGATGTTGAATGTGGATAATACCAAATGGTTGCCAGAAATGGATGCCTATCGCGTCGATGGCATTCCCCATTTTGTATTTTTAGATCGTCGGGGAGAGGCGATCGCCGAAACCATTGGCGAATTACCCAAACCCATTCTCAAAGATAAATTAGACGCTCTCGTGGCGGGTGTCCCCATTCCCGACGCTGGCAATATCGGCAAAGTATCCAGCCTAGAATCGGGTTCACGAAGTGAAGTCCCCATAGTTTCCGATCCCCGCAGTCATGGATCTCAGGTCGTGCAGTAGGCGATCGGATGTCTCCAGGAATTTTATATCAAGTGGATTGTGAATGTTGGATAGAAGAATATTATTCAATACTTTCATCATAACCGTTTCATTGGTTTCCCTCCTCTAAGATAAATTGATAAACCGATCGCGATATAAAAAACCTTGAACGTAATCAATTTGCATTCGTTGCGCAAAAGCCAAATCCTCTTCGGTTTCCACTCCTTCTAAAATAATTTTTTTTTCTGTGCCATGCACATAATTAGTCAAGAACTGAACTAAACAAATTAGATTTTTGTTTTGTTTATTCTGAACAACATATCGATCCAGTTTAATAAAATCAACCAGTTGCATGACTGATGTGGAGATCATCGATTGTGGATTACAAACATCATCAAGAGCCGTCTCAATTGTGGCGTTTGATAATTCATGGATCATGGACAAACTCATCATAGCATGATTGATTTCAGTATTTTCAATTAACTCGACGACAATTCCCTCACTATTTTGATAATTATGAAATAACTCTACAAATGGATTTTTTCCAGAATGGGTTTTGCATTGTTCTCTACTACAGGAAAAATACGAATCTTGATCGAGGTTGACAAAAAGCTTCGTCTTTTTGGGGGCATGAGCTAATTGCAGTATTTTTTGTTGATATTCAACCTCACAGAGTTGGAGTGGTGTGTTGTGTAAAGCCCGATATACTATATCTGGTGGAATGGCTTGATTAGAGGCATCAAAAAAGCGGGCTAAACACTCGAATCCATAGATCTCTTGACTCTTGACTTCAACAATCGGTTGATACTCTACTCCATATCTTTGTTCCGAGATTAACTCATCTATACTCTTAGACCAATTGACCCAAGCATCTATCTTTTTTACTTTCAAACCTGAGCTGTTTAACTGCATTTTTTCTACTTTTCTTCGTTTTTGTCTAGAAGATTTGAATAATGTATGAAAACCAACATTTTTTCTCTGTTGTCAATTCAATGAATGTGTCGTTGCACTAGCATAAGATGATTTAGCCTTCTTACTCCTTTTGTCTTGGGTACTTAAGACTAAGGATTTTGAGCTTAACTGGTGACCAATGGAGATGATCCATGACCAGCGCCTAGAACGATAGCATAGTTACACATATTGAGTTGAGTGGCAGATAGGGATTGAGATCCAACTTTACTTGGGGATGGCGATCTCGATATTGGTAGATTGATCAAGAACGTGGTTCCTTCTCCTATTTTAGACTGGCACAATAGCTGACCACTGTGCTTATCAACAATTATCTTATAGCTAATTGACATCCCTAAACCGGTCCCCTTATCCGCCGATTTTGTAGTGAAGAATGGTTCAAATATTTTCGCTTTTACTTCATCAGACATTCCTAAGCCATTGTCAACAATTTTGATTTGCACTTGGTTTTCTTTTGCCACAGAAGTTTGAATTTTAATTTCACCTTTTTCGAGAGAAATACCCTGCTCTTTCTGCTTTTTACTTCGCTCATCGAGTACATCAATGGCATTGGCGATAATATTAAGAAACACTTGGTTTATTTGCCCACTGTAACCTTCGACTTTGGGAATCTCTCCATATTCTTTGATAATGGCAATTTCAGAGCGATAATCTTTGGCTTTTAATCGATTGTATAAGATCAACAAAGTACTGTCTAAACCTTCATGGATATCTACCGGTTTCATCGTGGATTCATCAACATGAGAAAAAGTCCGCATGGATTGAACAATCTGGGCTATGCGTTCGGTCCCCACCTTCATGGAATTGAGTAAATCAGGAAAGTCTTCCATCATAAATTCGAGATCGGATTCCTCACTATAGTCAACAATGGCTTCGACTGGTTCGGGATAATATTCTTGATATAATTTGAGGAGGGTCAAAAGAGATTCGCAGTAGTCTTTAAGTGGCACTAAGTTACCTCCGAGAAAATGGAGGGGGTTCTTGATTTCATGAATGATACCCGCTAACATTTGACCCAATGCCGACATTCGTTCGCTGTGAACGAGCATGGCTTGAGTGTTTTGTAATTCAGTTAGGGTCTCTTGTAGAGTATTGGCTTTCTCCGTTTGCTTTCTGAGGAGTTGTTCAATTTGGAGCATGTAGCGCTGAGAAGCTCTGAGATAAATGCTCAGAAAGGTAATTAAAGCTGTACTGCCGATAATGATGCTCCAAGTCCGCCAATATTGATCGGGGGCAATGTATTGAGCAGTAGGGATCAGTAACCAAGAAATTTCACGATCGCTCACCTTTAGCGATCGCTGACAGGGTAGCGTCACGGAATTTCGCGATCGCCGCAGTTGACGAAATGCTTGCCCAGAAGCTGAACTCGTCGGCGGGGCAAATTCTGGACATAACCACCCTCGACCAACCAGACTCGGAGGGTTTTCCTCAAGATTGTTGATAAATAATCGCTCATTCACTTTATAGAGCGCTACGGGTTCTAGATCTTGTTTCAGGTTACCTTGCCAAAAATAAATCTCTAGCTCGGTTAGATTCAGCCCCCGTAGGGAGTGTTCTAGTAATGTCTGAATTAATTCACTTGATGTCAGCCTTTCGATCTGCTCTGGACGGATTTTTTGTTGAGTAGAGAATTGTTGTTCTAAGGAATGTTGAAGGCGATCGGCTTGAATCTGTAAGCTATTTCTCAATTCGCGCCGCTCCCATTGCCAAGTTGCAGAAGCAAGAATCATCGCGAAAATTGCACTAAGGATGGTGAGGGCTGTAACGGGTACATTACGATATAGAGCAATGCCGCGACGATTGCGATCTAAAAAATAAGTCATGTTAGATTACTCCATTATCGCCAATGAAGATTGGGAGCATTGGTAGTTGTTGAGAATATTTCTTAACTATAAGGGTATGAAGTCCCAAAAATTGGTGATCTGAATCACATGAAAATTAAAGATTAGATTAAATCTTAGGTTTTTCTTACTCCCCACTGCCAACTCCCTGCTTGTCCTGAGTGGAGTTACAGCGATTCAAACCCAGGAGTTGTCTGGGGGTACATGGCGAAAAGGAATTTTACAGTGTACTCCATAACAGCAGTTTCCATGGTTATCGGTATCTTTCCATCAGAGTGACGGCAGGGGAATTAACGATCCACTAGAATTTAAACTATTCCTACTCTCTGAACCCAATTAAGTTCATGTACGTTTATCGCACAGATCAAGTTAAGCACAAAGCCAAGCAGCATAATCTGGAGAGCCACATTAATCGATTCTGTGATGAACTGTTGCCTCAGAGTGTCGATCAAGCCCAAGCTCATTTTAAGCGCCTGTATCCTTATCTCAAGCGCAAGGTTGACCATAATTATCGATTGATTGCTCGCATGGTACGGGTGCAGGGAGAAAGTGGGGGGGAGGATGTTTTGGTGTTGCTCGATATCCTCAAGCGGGGAGCAAAAGACTATGAACATTTTCTTAGAGACCGGGAAGGGTTTGGCCAGCAGTATCTCGATCTTCAGATTCAGCCTGGGGAATTGGAGAATTGGCTATTGGGTCAACACAATTTAGAGCAGGTTCCCCATCGGGTGCGGCCTTTGGTGCAGGAAAACCCCGATTTATTACCCTGGTTGGAACCTCCAGGATGGAAACGGGAAAACCAGGGTGCATTAATTTATGAGAGTGAAATTTGGTTTGGGGAGTTAAGTAGTGCAGCGATGCGATCGCATGCTTCCCAGTATACCCAATTAGTAGAAGTGATTCAGAGTCCCCAATCGACGGAACAGACGACTGAGTGGCCGGGAGTGTTGCTTTATGGAGCAGGCGATCGCTATATTCTCTTTAGTCGGATTGTCTGTGGGGATCAATCATCGTCGATTCTGTTTCTCTTGTGTCCGTTTTCCCATTATCCCACGCCTGAGGAAATCAGTGCTATTGGCGATCGCACCTATCTCTACAATCAAACTGTCAATTATCTGAACGGCCATTTTAACCTCAATTCCATTACTGCCCTAGCTCGCCGAGCCTATCCCAATTATTTGCTCGCCCATGAGGATTGGCTAATCCTTGAGGGTTCCCCGAAGGTCAATTTAGCCCTGTCTGCGGAAGAAGAGAGCCTCTTAAACTTTGTCTCAACCCCAGGTAATCACGCTCTTCCCTTGTTTTTAAACGGACAAGCAGGAAGTGGTAAATCAACGCTCCTCTTTTATCTGTTTGCCGACTATTGCTATCGCAAATTCTATTATTATAGCGATCGCCTCTTACCTGGCAATCCCCTATTTTTAACCTACAATGAGCGGCTGCTAGAGGTTGCCAAAGACCGAGTCCAAAAACTATTAAAATTTCATCATCGCTTTGTTTCCCAACAAACCAACGACGATCCGATTCCCAATATTCGACATTTTTTTAAACCTTTCCAGCGTTTTTTGCTTAACCTTTTACCCCCAGAATATACCGAAAAATTTGCCTTAGACCGCTATATTTCCTTTCATCAATTCAAGGTCTTATATCAGCACTGTCCCCTCCCCACCGCCCACCATTACTCCCCGGAACGGTGTTGGCATGTCATTCGCACGTTCATTAAGGGATATGGCTTGGAAGAGATCACCTTAGAGGACTACGAGTTTGAAGTTCCACGTAAGGAACGAACCGTTCCCATTCAAGAGTTTAAAGATATTTATACCCTTTGGCAAAATTGGTATCAGAGAAAAGCACAAGAATCCGGATACTGGGACGATCAAGACTTAATTAAACAGGTCTTGCAACTGCCCCTGGATTTAGCCCGCTATACCGCGATTTTCTGTGATGAATCCCAGGATTTTACCCGTATTGAGCTACAATTAATTTTAAGGCTTTCTATTTTTTCTCGCTACGATCTGGGATATCAAACCCTAGAAAACTTTCCGTTTGTGTTTGCAGGCGATCCGTTTCAGACCCTGAATCCAACAGGATTTCGCTGGGATAGTTTTAAGGCCGCATTTTATAGTGAAGTGGTGATTCAACTCGATCCCACCCGTCAATTGGGGTTAGAAATGAATTTCCAAGAATTAGAATGCAACTACCGTTCATACGCTCCAATTGTAAAATTCAATAACCTGATTCAATTCTGGCGCTATCTCTTATTTAATCACCGAGATCTGAAACCTCAAAGAGTTTGGAAGCAAGGACAACTATTACCAGAAAAATTCATCTTAGAAGACAATTTGCCTCGGGAAGTATTTAAGGAATATATCCAAAATACAATTATCATTATTCCCTGCGAAGAAGGCGGAGAAATTGCCTATATCCAAGAGGATGAAGTCTTGTCTGAAGTAATTGAAGGATGGAGTGATGGGGAGCCGCCCAAAAATGTCCTCAGTGCGATCGCCGCCAAAGGACTCGAATTTAAGCGGGTGATTTTGTATAAATTTGGGGAAGCCTGTCATCACCGGTTTTGGACGCTCCTAGAAGCCGATCGCCCCGAATTGAGCATTGAAGTGGAATACTTCTTTAATAAGCTCTATGTGGCAGCTAGTCGCGCCATTGAACGCTTATTTGTCGTCGATACCCCCTTGGGCGATCGCACCCTATGGGATCAGATCAACGATCCTCATCACGTAGAAACCCATTGGGGACGGGTAAAAAATCTCCAGGACTGGCAACAACGGATACAATTTTTGCAAACTGGAACCGATGAAAGTGCGAAGGATTTGCAAGAAGATGACTTACCCTCCGTTGCTCTAATGCTTAGAACCGAAGGCTTAAACGCCCAAGATCCCAAACTGCTACGGCGAGCCAAACAATATTATCGAACCATTGGTAATTTAGAAGACGGCCATCTTTGTGAAGCTTGGGCGCTCAAATTTGAACAACAGTATCAAAGAGCTGGGTCAGAATTTTGGCAACTGGGAGAAGAAGAAGAAGCTTGGGATTGTTTTTGGCAAGGCTCCTGTTGGGCTGACCTATATCAATGGTATCAGGATGTGGCCGATCGCCCGGAACTTAGCGATCGCCATAGCCTCGAACAACCTCTGATTAACTTCATGGTCTCAGAATTTGACCAGGAAGCCATACAAACCTTCACCCAAGCATTACAGGTTTATCACCATAATCAGACCCAAATTTTAGAGCAACATCGTTTTAGTCCCCAATGGGCAACAGCGATCAAAACCTATCAGCAAAACATCGAAGAAATTAACGACGAAAGTACCTTACAACCCGCCATTTGGTACAATATCGGTGAAGTTCTGCAAGCTTTATCAGATGCTGGATATCCAGGTCTACTTACTTCAGCCGGACTTTGCTTCTATCGCGGAAAAGCCTATCAAGAAGCCGTAGATTGTTTCACCTCTGCTCAAGCAACTGAACAACGGGAATATTATCTTGCCAAATCCCAATTAGTCGGACTTCCCGAAGGCTTAGAATATCTGAAACTGGCTTCAAGTGCTAGAGGATCGATCCCAGCCAAGAGTCATTCCGATCTCGAACATCTCATTTATCAATCTTGGAATGAAGCGGGATCGCCCAAAGATCCTGCCTGGTTACGCTATGTTGCTCCTATTTTAGAAAACCAGAACTCTTACTATCATGCCTTTATGGCCTATCTGTATTTAGACGATACCGAAGCTCTAAAGCGCTGTTTTGAGCAGATTTCTGAACCCAGAGAACAGCGCCAAGTTTTACCCCTATGGCTGCAATATTTAATCCGTCGGGAATCTTGGCCAGAATTACCGGAAATTTTTGAGCAATGCACCCGCGAACGGTTAACCGATATTGTCGAAAAAACTCAAGTTTTGGCGGTAGTGATTTATGAATTAGCCCATTCTAATTTGCATCCCAATCGCCTCTCAATTCCCGATCGCCAACGCTACGAATATTTAATTAAAGACCAGTTTCTGGGTCAATCCAACTGGCAAAATTATCTCTTGATGGAACAAGTGGGCATTGCCCTAGAAAAAATCGGCGGTTTGGGAGTTACCCTAGAATTTTATCAAACCTTCTGCGAGGGCAATTATCCCGCCAACACCCAACAGCTTGCCCGCACGCGCTGGTTAGCCACCAAGAAAAAACAGGAAGACTATTACACCACCAAGGGCAAAACCAACCGCCTGATCCGCATTCGCTCGGAACTAGCGCAAAAATCCCGCAGTTGGAAAATCCCCCTAGATACGGTATCAGCAACTCCTCCCTCTGCTCCCCAACACCGTCCTTCCCCTCCCCAACCCCAGCAGAAAAATCCCCCTCCTGTTCCAGAGTCTACTAAGACAGCCCCTGCACATCAATCGGTTGAACGCTCTTTAGATCTGCCGACGACTAACGAGCAGACTATTCACCCGGTCGAAATTTTAGGCTTACCCAAAGAGGTGGAGGTGAAGCACATTAGCCATGGAGTGCTGTGGTTCACCCTTAAAAACCTCGTGATTAAGGTTACTCCAATGGTCAAACAAGTGTTAATTGCCGATATCCTCAGTGGCGATCGCCTGCGGGTCGATTTAATCAACTCTAGCCTATTGTTCAAAACCATGTCTATGAAAGGTTCTGGCAATGAACCGCTCATCTTTAGTTGCTTTAATGCCAGCTACGAAGGACGCTTAGAACCCGGCGATCCACCCCAATTATTCCTCAATATTGCCGAACATCAACTGTGCTTCAAATTCTGATTCACTACTCCCTTGATCCAGCCTGAGTCATCCTTTGTGCTTTTATAATTTGTCCTCACAGATTGAGTTAGAATTAAACTAACTCAGTAATTTTTTTAGTAAAATGAGTCCAGAAGATGAAAACTTTATCTGTACGACTTCCAGAAACCGTGTACTGTTCAAGAGCAAACCAGCAGAGCTGCTGAATCAGTTATTTACCGATAGTTGCGTTCCTATGGCAGTAGTCACGGAAATTATGAGTGCCGAAACTTCAGATTTAGCCAAGCAAAATTTACCAGAAAAAAATTGGCTCAGACCCGTCGATCAAAGTATTGCTCCTATTATCCAAAGCTGGAATTTAGGTGCGGGA
This sequence comes from Roseofilum reptotaenium CS-1145, assembly GCF_028330985.1. NCBI lineage: Bacteria > Bacillati > Cyanobacteriota > Cyanophyceae > Desertifilales > Desertifilaceae > Roseofilum > Roseofilum reptotaenium. The sequence goes on from NZ_JAQMUE010000082.1 coordinate 106,620, forward strand.
GAATCAACTGTTCTTAGTTTTGCCTTAGAACATCCAGATTACCGTACTGTCATTGACGATCGTGCGGCTCGTCGTTGCGCTCTTTCTCTGGGAATTTGAACCCTAGGAACAGGATAAATTTTAGTGTTCGCCAAACGACGAGGCTTAATTGATTCAGCCACTCAAGCCATTGAATAGGTACGAAAAGTTGGCTTATGGTTATCTAATGATGTATAGCGCTTCGCGCTAGGCAATAGGCTCTCTAGCAATAGCTTGTATGGCTTAGGTTCTAAGGCTTCAAGCTGTACCTCATAGAAGAGAGAAACGATGTAGTCAATTTATTGAAAGATAAAGCAGGCAAATAATAGTTAAGTCATTCAAAAATAAGGAAACTATCAGCACCATCGTGTGTCATCCATTAAAGAAGGATTGCCAACTCTGGGTAAAGAACCATGATTCAACCAAAAACTTTATTCCTGTCCACCCTAGCAGCGGGATTGATATTCACCCCACCCGCACTGAGTCTACCCGAAGCATCCGTACTGGCTCAGTTTAGTAGCGAAGAACAAACGCGGATTCAAGTCTATAGCCAAGCCAGTCCTGCGGTAGTGACGATTAAAGCTGGACGAGGTTCAGGTTCTGGGAGTATTGTCCGCTCCGATGGTTTAGTGTTGACCAATGAGCATGTGGTTTCTGACGCGAGACGGGGAAGAGTGGAGGTGAGAACAGCCCAAGGACAACGATATCAGGGTTATGTCATTGCAGTCGATCGCCGCAACGATCTAGCCTTAGTTTATCTGCAAACCAACGATACCCTACCCACGATCCCGATCGCCAATCGCCAAGGCGTACAAGTCGGTCAACAAGTTTATGCTATTGGTAGTCCTTTTGGCCTTTCCGGAACCATTACCACGGGTATCCTCAGTCGCATCGACCCAGAAAACAGAGACCTACAAACCGATGCAGCGCTTAATCCTGGTAATTCAGGCGGCCCCTTACTCAACTCCCGTGGAGAACTCATAGGAGTCAATAAAGCCATTTTAAGTCGAGATGGAACCAATAGCGGTATCGGCTTTGCCACCAATGCCTCAATTGCCCGCGAGTTTATTGTCGCCAATGGCAATCAACGCGATCCTGGCTTTCCAGATGATAGTGTGGCTCGACGCAATCCCAATTATCCTCCAGATCATGGCAATAGTCGCGATCGCTTTTCTGACCGTCCTCGTTTAGGCGTTACCGTCGATCAAGACTTAATTGTACTAGAGGTAGAACGGGGTTCTTTAGCCGCAGATATTGGATTTCGACCCGGCGATCGCCTCTTGGCCATTAATCACCGTCGTTTACGCGGAGTCAATGACCTGATCGGCTTCCTGGAAACCCGTCCCCGCTCGATGTTGCTCACCGTGCGACGTAATCGGAGAATTGCCGAAGTCTTGGTTGAGTTTTAGAGCGCTAGGCAATAGGCAATAGTCTGTCCCCATCCCCCCATTCCCAAAAGCGCTATAAAAGATAAGGGGAAACGATTCAGGAGTAAGAGCGTGATACAGGCGATCGCCGATTGGTTAGAGAGAAAATGGGTAAACCCAGCCTATGCTGGATGGTTGCTGGGTGCTCTGATGGTCTTTTTCTTTGGGGCAGCGACCAATACCATGGTGGGATGGTTATATGTGATGAGTGGTATTATCGCCGCTCTGCTGTTTATAGCTGCTATTTTACCCGTGCGATCGCTACGCGGCCTAAAGATCCATCGCCGTCGCATTCGCCCCATCAGCGCTGGCGATCATCTCACCCTTGAACTCGATATCGAAAATTGCACCAACCAACCCAAAACCCTGCTCCAAGTTCAAGACCTACTGCCCTTTGTCCTCAGTCCTCCCCAAACCACAGCGATCGCCCATATCCCCGCTCACAGCGCCTACAAGTGGATTTACGATCAACCGACCCAAAAAAGAGGAATTTATCGTTGGAGTACCCTACAGCTTAGAACAGCCGCCCCTTTGGGGTTATTTTGGTGTCGCCGTCGCCGAGAAGCCCCTGCTACGGCGATCGTTTATCCCCAAGTGTTGCCCCTGCGGACTTGTCCCCTGATTGATGACCTAGGACAGGACCAAAGCCCCAAATTTAAACGCGACCATCAGGGAGTACAAAATGCCACAGAAGGTCTGACTCGATCCTTACGCCCTTATCGCACTGGAGATCCCTTAAGGCTAATTCACTGGCGTACCAGTGCCCGCTATGGAGACTTAAGGGTAAGAGAATTGGAAATTATGGCTGGTGGTGACGATGTGGTGATTGCTCTCGATACGGAGTTTGCTTGGCATCCAGAAACCTTTGAACAAGCGGTTATTGCTGCGGCTTCTCTCTATTTCCACGCTTCCCGGCGGCAAATGAATGTTAAACTCTGGACCGCGTATACGGGACTTATTCAAGGTTATCAAGTCGTCTTAGAGAGCCTTGCGGGAACTACCTTTGGCGAACAGGCGCGTAATTTACCCAATTTACCCTTAATTGTACTCACTCAAAATAGCGATCGCCTCAAGCAACTCCCTATCGGCAGTCGTTGGGTCTTTTGGCCCCCAGGAGATTGGTCTGGTAGCCTTAAAGAAGATTTTAAGGGTTTACAAATTGTGGATGATCGCCCCCTAGAGTCCCAATTGCAACAGCCTCTTTGAGAGGATGGGGGAATGGAGAACACGGGGATGCGGAGACGCGGGGAGAGCGCTCCCTTCGACTCCGCTCAGGGAGCGCAGATGGGGGAAGATGGATAATTATTAATTATTAATTAGAAATCATGCTTTCTAAACGCTTTGAAGATGCCCTCATCTTGGCACACCAACTACACCAAACCCAAATCCGTAAAGCTTCAGGAGTTCCGTATATTGCCCATCTTCTGGGAGTTGCCAGCATTGCACTGGAATATGGTGCAACTGAAGATGAGGCAATCGCTGCCCTATTGCATGATGCCATAGAAGACCAAGGAGGAGAAGCCACCCGCGATCGCATTCGAGAACAATTTGGAGATAGTGTAACGGCCATAGTCGAAGGATGCACCGACGCTTACACCACCCCCAAACCTCCTTGGAGGGAACGCAAGGAAGCGTATCTTGCCCACCTTCCCCAAGCTTCTGCTTCCGTTCGCCTCGTCTGTGCTGCCGATAAACTCTATAATGCTCGCTCCATTGTCAAAGACTATCGCCAAGTGGGAGAGAGCATCTGGGACAGATTCAAAGGAGGAAAAACCGGAACCCTATGGTACTATCAATCCCTAGTCGAAGCCTTCCAACAAGCAGAAAATACGCCCATAGTCCAAGAACTGACGCGAGTTGTGAATGAAATGACGCTGTTAGGTAATAGGGAATAAGTAATAGTACCAGTAGTGGATTGTTTCACCTAAAATAGGGCTTTGTTTGGTGTAAGCACGAAGAGTGCTTAAAAGCCTAGCTGGAGAGGGCTAAAGCCCTCACTACCAACAAAATCTAATGCATCAAATTAGATGAAACAATCCAGATTGGTGCGTTAGCGAAGCGTAACGCACCAATCTGCTATATATGGAGTCGTTGCGTCAGTCCTAGAGTAATTGGACATTTCCCATTCCCCTTAAAACGGAGGATCTTCATCATCGTCCATTGATTCTAAATAGGACGATTCGTCCTTAATACTTTCTGGTTTAGGTAAGTCTATTTTTGCTTTTAAGTTCATTATTTCTCCATCAAAAAAATCGGCAAACCCTTCGGCTGCTTGTCTGACTTTCTGTTTTTCCCGTTGTTTTTCCTGGTCTAAACTTGGTTGTGGTGGAGGAGTTGGCGATCGCCTCGCAACTGATTCTTGCACAATCTCTGGTTTTTGAGCTGGAGGTAGTGGATTAAGAGGTATTTTTTTTTCTGTATCATCCAGAAGCTGAAATTTCAAACTAAAGGGATGATGGAAGGTTTTCTTAAAGGCTTCTTGTAGTTGGGGTTGAACACCTTTGACTAAATTTTGCGCTCCTTTCCTATTAATGCCAATCTGGGCGGTTTTATCATTTAAGCTTAATAAGCTGCAATGCTTGGAAATTAAAACTTTGGTTCCTGGTAATTCTAAGTTATCAATGACGGTTTGCCAAAGCTGTTCTAAGTTGTCAGTCTTCACCGGAGTTACCGGTTCAGTTGGTTGTGTGTCTTGTGCAGGAGAGGGTTGGGGATTTGGTTGTGGTCGAGCAACAGGTTTTGTCCCTGGAGAAATGGCGGGTTTTGGCGCAGGCAAAATACTGGCAGCAGGAGTATTTACGACAGGTGCAGGACTGGCTTGAACGGGGGGTTGGTTGGCTGAGAGTAGGCCTAATAAACTAACTTCTAACCAGAGTCGCGGTTGAGTCGTATTTTTCAGTTGAGTTTCGCTCTCTTGAAGATGGGTTTGAGCCGCTAAAATTTGGGGTAAACTGAAGTGTTGAGATAATTCGATTAAGTGCTTCCAAGTAGAAGCAGTGAGAGCCACTAAATCTTGTCTTTGCGGTGCGGTTTTAGCAATCAGTAAATCGCGATAAAAGCTAGTTAAGTTATGAAGTAAGGTTAAGGGTTCTCGTCCCCGATCTAAGATATTTTTAGTTAAGTCGAGAATATCAGCCGGATTGGGTTTGCTAATTGCCTCTAATAACTGTAATAAATCACGCTCTGGTACTGACCCCACTAAGTCCCAAACCTGTTCTGCACCCACTTCGGTTACGTCATCTGCACCGACTAATAAACTGAGTTGATCGAGTAAGCTTTCGGCATCCCGGAGTCCCCCTTGGGAAATTTGTGCCACTAAAATTATTGCTTCCTCGGTAATAGCGATCGCCTCTTTGTTCGCGATATCTTTTAAGTGATGCACCATCGACTCCAGGGGAATGCGTCGAAAATCGAACCGTTGACACCGGGAAATAATCGTTGGTAATACTCGTTGCGGATCGGTGGTTGCCAGGACAAAAACAACGCGATCGGGCGGCTCTTCCAAGGTTTTCAGCAATGAATTAAATGCCGCTGTACTCAGCATATGACACTCATCAATTACATAAACTTTATACCGACATTGAACCGGTGCAAATTGCGATCGCTCAATAATTTCCCGAATATTATCAACCCCCGTATGACTCGCAGCATCGAGTTCCATCACATCCCAAGAAGAGCCTTTTGTAATAGAGACACAAATCTCGCACTCACCGCAGGGAGTAGCCGTGGGCCCCTGGGTCTGAATACAATTGAGAGACTTGGCTAAAATCCGCGCACTAGAAGTTTTCCCCGTTCCCCTCGGCCCCGTAAACAGATATGCGGGGGCGATCTTATTCCGGTTTAACGCATTCGAGAGCGTTTGCGCGATCGCCTCCTGTCCCACCAACTGGGCAAAGGTTTGGGGTCGATATTTATGATGGAGCGGTTCGTAATTCACGGCAGAAAAAATGGCAGATTAATTGCCCAATACATCTTCAGGAGTAACAATGGTCATTTGAGGCACACGAATAAAATCATTAGGGTTAAACGTTAACAAATAGGAAATCTGATAAACATCCATAAACGCCATTAATCTCAGATCGTGCGTTCGTTTACCCTTAACTTTGTACTGGGTTACCCATTGAAACCACTGCTGAAAAATACGCTCATTTTCTTCAAGCATCCTAAATTGATCCATAAACTGTACGAGGACTTCAGCCGTCAATTCAGGAGTCCATCCTAAACCATTGACCTCTACTGGACGAGTGGCCACAACCCAAAACTCAATTAAAACTTGAGCTGTAATCACACATTGATCGCCTTGATTAAAAAGTTTAGCGATCACCCCTGATGCCAAACTATGCTGTACGGAAGTGCGATCGGCAACTCGAAGTAAAATATTTGTATCCAGTAAGTACCAAGTCATAGGAATATTGCCGGGTTAATCATACATGCTATCTCGATGCAAAGCTTCATCAGGTAACAGGGAACTCTTTTCAGGTAAACCTTGCACAAAAGTTAACCATTTTTCTGTTCTTTCTTCTGGAGTTAATGAAGTATTAAAGTGATTCAGGCCTTCCATCATCAAATCATAATTAATCTCTTCCACAGAACGCTTGGGGTGACGATTCTGTAATTCTTCGATGAACGCCACAAATGAAGACCGCTTGCTTGGAGCAGGATGGGAGAAAACCACAAACACATCCACCTCTTGACCTTCATAACCAGAGGGGACTTGAATTTCCACTTTATCGCCCGGCAAAACTTTGGTCGAGACCCGAAGCGCAGACTGCATCATAGGAGGATTCATGGTTGGGTACTAGATATGGGGTCAGCACTACTCTATCGCAATCGTCCCGCGATCGGCCGGTAGCCCTGAGTTTTGCCATCCTCTTCAAAACCGCGCCCTTTTCAGGGAAGATAAGTAGAGAGGGTTTATACTCTCCTGATGCGATCCTAATGAACCAATAGACTAAGCAACCTTATGAATTCAGTCCTCGCCCCTGAGCAGAACTCAACCAGTCAAACCCCCTTATCTCCTGTGCAGCAGAGCCGCCCTGTTTTCCCCTTTACTGCTATTGTGGGACAGGAAGAGATGAAACTCGCCCTACTGCTCAATGTGATTGACCCGAAAATTGGGGGAGTGATGATTATGGGCGATCGCGGTACAGGTAAATCTACCACTATCCGTGCTTTGGCCGATTTATTACCCGAAATCGAAATCGTCGCTGATGACCCCTTTAATAGTGACCCCCACGATCAAGAACTGATGAGTGATGAAGTCAGAGAACGGGCGACCCTCCAAGAAAACCTCCCTATTACTCGCCGCAAAGTAATGATGGTGGATCTACCCCTGGGAGCAACTGAAGACCGGGTATGTGGAACCATTGATATTGAAAAAGCACTCTCGGAAGGGGTGAAAGCCTTTGAACCGGGACTCCTGGCTAAGGCGAACCGAGGGATTTTATATGTAGATGAGGTTAACCTTCTTGATGACCATTTAGTCGATGTCTTACTCGACTCTGCCGCCAGTGGCTGGAATACGGTAGAGCGGGAAGGGATTTCCATTCGCCACCCAGCCCGGTTTGTGCTAGTCGGTTCTGGAAACCCAGAAGAAGGGGAACTCAGACCCCAATTATTAGACCGGTTTGGAATGCACGCCGAAATTCGCACGGTTAAAGAGCCGGATCTACGGGTGAAAATTGTCGAAGAGCGCTCTGCATTTGACAGTCATCCCCAGGAGTTTTTACAACGCTCTCAAACCGAGCAAGAAGCGCTGCAACAAAGATTGGTACAAGCTAGAGAACGCCTATCTTCTGTCAACATTGATTATGAATTGCGGGTGCAAATTTCCCAAGTCTGTTCAGAATTAGATGTGGATGGTTTACGGGGCGATATTGTCACCAACCGCGCAGCTAAAGCGTTGGCAGCATTTGAAGGACGCACAGAGGTTACTCTAGAGGATATTCAACAAGTGGTTACCCTCTGCTTGCGCCACCGTCTGCGGAAAGACCCCCTAGAATCGATTGATTCTGGCTATAAGGTGCAAAAGGTCTTTTGCCGGGTGTTTGGTTTAGCTGAACCGGAAGCATAAAAGGTTGTAGGGGCGAACAATTGTTCGCCCCATCTCCCCACAGCCTATTCTCGGTCTTCAACCCAACTCGATCTCCAGGCATGTTCGGCTTGGGCGATCGCATATTCTTTTTGTTTGCGCTGATAGTCTTGTCCCTTCGAGTACAAGCGATCTTGTAAATGACGCAGTTGCTTGCGGTAGCTTGTTACCTTAGCATCACTAAACTCGATATCCAATAGGCGCAGGTTAATCAGCATGATTTTCAGAGGCAGAGAAAAGGGTAAAAGGGCGATCGGATCGCGATCGTCATCTTCATCCTCATCGTTATCTTCATCCTCATCTGGATCGTAGTCTCCCTTCTGTAAGCCAATAATTACTGGAGGAATTGAGTCTTCATATTGCTTGAGTAAGCGTTCTGGCAATTCAATCTGGCCTTTCAACTCTCCTTTTCTTCTAGGAGTGAGAAAGTTTTCTGCCTCAATCACTAGATTTAAAATATTCGGTAAACTGGGAGCGAGGGACTCTTGAGTGCCCATGGCCTGTTTAGCCACTTCTATCAAAGGTTCAGGTATATTTTCGGTAAAAATATTGGCTTTTCTCAAGAGCTGATTCACTTCATGGGAGAAGTGCTCTAATCGCTTGAAGATCTGTTTTTCTATATTTTGTTGCCATTGAGCTAAGGCTTCTGGATTCTTGATTAAGGGGTATTCTTCCTCTGATTCCACTACCTTTGAGTCTAAGGAGGGTTCGTTACGCTCTTCTGGGTTCTCATCCTCCTCGTCCTCCTTGTCCTCCTCATTCTCCTCTTCTGCTTCTTCTGAGGGCAGAGCCAGAGGGGTTTCTAGAGGGCGGCTGACTATTCCCTGAATTTCCGCTTCTGCTTGTTGGGCTAAACGTTTAACCCTTTCCTGTAACTTCTGTCTTCCGGTTAACGAGAGTTCCAAAAACTCGTGAGGATATCCTTGGGTACAAATCTGATAACTGGCTACAATTAACTGTTGGCGTACCGCTTGCCCTAAGTATTGGGTATAGTGACCATAGGCTTGATAAAATTCTTCTGCTAAAGAGGCGATCGCACTTTCCAACTCCTCGATCTCTCGTTCGATTCGCTGTAGGGGTCTAGCCATAATTTTATATTTACTCTAGGATTTTCTATCAATTCCACCTGGAGATAGCAAAGGAGCGTAAACTCTACGCCCCTTATCTAAGCCAGCAAACTTCCACTAGCTCACGGGGTAGGGAGGCCGTTTGCCCCCCTAGCATCCCTTATTTACCACTGGCTTGAGCAGCTACTTCTTCAGCAAAGTTGCTCTCTTCCTTCTCAATGCCTTCACCCAAAACAAAGCGAGCGAAGCGACGCACCTGAATATTTTCACCTAACTGGGCGATCGTCTCAGTCACCAATTCACCAACCGTCTTGGCTTGGTCTTTAACATAAGCTTGATCCAGTAAGGTTAACTCTTTCAGGCGTTTTTCAATCCGTCCAGCAACGATTTTTTCCTTGATGTTATCGGGTTTCTTGGCTAAATCATCCCGTTCCATCTCAATCGCTTTTTCTTTCTCGACGATCTGCGCCGGAATTTGGTCTATGCTGACATACTCAACATTCGGACACGCGGCGATTTGCATCGCAATATTTCGCACCAGGGTTTGGAAAGCTTCCCCACGAGCCACAAAATCGGTTTCGCAGTTGACTTCTACCAAAACTCCAATTCGACCACCCGTATGGATGTAGCTATCCACTAAACCCTCTGCTGCAACACGAGAGGACTTTTTCCCAGCCGAAGCAATCCCTTTTTTCCGCAGCCATTCTGAGGCTTTTTCCAGGTCGCCATCGTTTTCTGTGAGCGCTTTTTTGCAATCCATCATGCCAGCGCCCGTTTTTTCCCGTAGCTCTTTAACCAGTTTTGCTGAAATTTCTGCCATGTTAATTCAGATTTTTGATTACACCAAAGTGCTTACGCACGGCTGCTTACTCTTTCTTGACATCCTCACCGGGTTGAAGACCCGGTGATTCCTTCTTTATGTCTGCGAAGCGGAAACCTCACCTGAGTGAGAACTACCCTCCGCAGGAGGCTTTAGGTTTCTGCGAAGAGTGCAACTGCCTCCACCCACTGACGAGTTTATGGTCTTACAGAAAGCTCCACAGACTATCCCCGCAAGTTTTGCGGTTTTTATGGGTCATTCTTCAACAAAAAAACTTTGTTGTTAGTTGATTCAAGGGTTGGATTGCCCATTACCCCATCCTCTTTTCCCGATTTACCGCAGCTCTGTGCGCCACTGGTTAAAACCAGATGTCGTCACGTAAAGGCTGTCTGTTACGTCTGCATCGCGGGTGGGTCATTGACCACTTCATATTATATTGTAAAGCCGTGCTAGAAGGACGGGCTTTCCCACCCAAACTTTTGAAGATTCGGCCATGATAGGCTATCAAGGCGATCTCTAGCTTTCGTTACTCTCCTCCTCCTCTTCTTCTCCATCCTCATCAAAGTCTTCATCATCGAAGTCTTCTTCAGCATCTGGATAATCCGTATCCTCTTGGTCATCTACATAAACTTCGCCATGATGACCTTCATAAATGGCATCTGCCAGTTTACCCACAATTAGCTTAATCGAGCGAATCGCATCATCGTTGGCGGGAATCGGATAATCAACTGGATCGGGATTGCAGTTCGTATCTAGAAGGGCTACAATCGGGATATTGAGTTTAATGCACTCCTGAACAGCGTTATACTCGCGCCGTTGGTCAATCACTACTACGATATCGGGCACTTTACGCATCGTTTTAATGCCGCCGAGATATTTTTGTAGTTTACCCATTTCCCGACGTAATACGGACGCTTCTTTTTTCGGGCGCAAATCCAACGCACCACTATTTTCGAGGCGTTCGAGTTCTTTTAAGCGTTCTACCCGGTTTTTAATGGTTGCCCAGTTGGTGAGCATTCCACCTAACCAGCGCTGATTAATATAGTATGCACCACAGCGAGAGGCTTCTTGGGCAATAATTCCGGCTGCTTGCCGTTTGGTTCCCACAAACAAAACTTTTCTGCCTTGTTCAGACATGGTACGCATGTACCGATAGGCTTCTTCGATTTTCTGGGCGGTTTGTACCAGATCGATGATGTGTACCCCGTTGCGCGAAGTGTAGATGTACTGGGACATCTTGGGATTCCAGCGACGGGTTTGGTGTCCGAAATGAACTCCAGATTCTAATAACTGAGCGAGTGAAACAACGGGCATAGGGTTTAATTCTCCTTTCGGGTTTATCCTCCATCTAGGTGGATTGATTTCCATATAGGAAACACCCGAACCTCCTAGATGTGCGTGTTTAGACAACCTTACTATTAAACCACAGTTTAGGGGAATTCGCCACCCATTTCCGAAGTCGGACGGTTGCCTTTCGAGCTACTGCTGCTATATTGCCATTCCTGAAGTACCGCGCGACATTGAAGACAGGTCAAATCTTGGTAAAGCTGATGGAGACCTTCGGAAGTATGGGGATAGACAGCGCCGAGGCGATCGCGCTCTACTGTAATCTTGGGATCGATCTGAGCCACACATCCATACAATTTCTGATTAGAAAAGGAACTATTAATCAGCCATCCTTGTTCATTGAGTAACTGAATCTGCAAAATATCCCCTTCTCCAATCCCCAATTCACGATCGAGAATATGGGGAACAACCTCCAAGGGCTTTCCTTCGTTTGGCACCCGTCCCCCAGGAAAATCCAACGTGATGCCCTGCACGCCGGGACGATACTGGGGCACAGGCAAGATGACGCGATCGCCTTGAATTGTCACAATCACCACGGAATCAGCTTTTTCGACTCGCCAATAGTCCAACACTTGACCCTGATGATCCTCAAGCTGCTCTCCAATCAAGGTCATCCACTGAGAAGAAATTCTGACTAATGGTTTAAGGAGTTTCCAGGTTTGATCCGATTGAAGTTGCTGCATCAAGTCTATTAGATTTAATGATTCATCGATATAACTTAGAGCCAAGATATAACTTAGAACAAAATGAGCTTAGTGGTGCAGAAAACTCCTGAAAAACCAATATGCTCAACTGGAATTCTCCAAGGTACATTTCCACGGTCAAACCATTGACCGTGGACAACACCGTTCTCTGCACTCCTAAGGGGTTTTGAATCAGAACTTGTGTGCGTGCAGTACCTCCATCACATCACAGAGGTAGGCAATGCCCGAATAATCGTCGAAAAACTTTGCTGCGACCTCATCGGAAATCTTCACAGCCATATCCCGATTAGGAGTGAGTACCTCAAACTTGATATTCGTGAAGTCGTCGCCAACGCTAGGTTTTCCCGGCGAGCGCACACCGCGACTGCCTTTACCGCCAGCTTCCACTACTGTATAACCGGTAGCTCCGGCTTCATCAATGATCTTGGCGATCTTTTTGAGCAGCAATTTTTCCGTGACGATGACGAGCTTACTAGCTTGCTGAGTCATATTTATTACCTCTTGATATATGTGGTCAATTAAATACAGAGAAACTCAGGAAAACGGAAGCACAACAAGCTATTGCACTGATTAGAGCCAACAAAAAGAATGTCATTGGGTTCCTATCAGATTGCGTAATAGTGCGCTTGCCATAGTAAGCACGGTAACATTATGCTAATCGATCAGTCAAGAGGAAGCGCACCCCAGAAAAACTTATGATTTGAATTAGACATTGCGTTTCAAATTCATGGTGGAGAATGCACAAATTTGTACAGTTTTAGGATAGACTAATAATACATAAAATTCAAATCTTGATAGATTAGAATCTATGGAAGCAGGTGGAAAATCGCTATCATCTTCCAATCGTGTTCAGAGAGGATCCTTCTCTGAATACCCCGTCAACAGGTTCTTCTATAACACCTGTGCTGTAGGGGTGAAGCTCCCCTACTTTATTAAGCTCACTTATCATAATTATCACCTCTCGTAGAGGAGGTGGAAGGAGGTATTCATGGATTTCTTATCCAATTTCTTTACGCTCTTCCTGGGGAAATTGCAGTCCCCGACACTCGGCTTTCTGATTGGTGGTATGGTCGTTGCGGCCGTCAATAGCCGATTGCAAATTCCAGATGCAATCTATAAGTTCATTGTATTTATGCTGCTCATCAAAGTGGGTCTGAGTGGCGGTATTGCTATCCGTAATGCCAATCTGTTGGAGATGCTGTTACCCGCATTTTTCGCCGTGATCCTAGGGATTCTTATCGTGTTTATCGGGCGCTATACCTTGGCCAACCTGCCAAACGTCAAAGTTGTGGATGGTATTGCGACTGCGGGCCTGTTCGGTGCGGTAAGTGGCTCTACCCTCGCAGCCGGCCTGACAATCATGGAATCGGAAGGCATGACATACGAACCCTGGGCCGCTGCTCTCTATCCTTTTATGGACATCCCAGCGCTCGTAACGGCGATTGTCTTGGCGAGCATTTATGTTAGTAAGCAAAAGCAGCGTCGTGAAGCACAGGAGCAGCTCAGTAAGCAGCCGGTTGCCGCAGGGGAGTATTCCAGTAGCGAAGGCGGATATACCAGTGACCAAGGCATTATTGCAAGTGGATATCCTAAACAGGATGCCGGAAGCGATCGCGTCAAGATCTGGCCCATTGTTCAGGAAAGTCTTCAGGGTTCTGCCCTATCCGCACTGCTGCTTGGCCTCGCTCTAGGTTTGTTCACCCGGCCGGAAAGGGTCTATGAGAGCTTCTTCGATCCCGGCTTTCGCGGCCTGCTTTCGATACTAATGCTGGTCATGGGGATGGAAGCCACGGCAAGGATCGGTGAACTACGCAAGGTGGGCCAATGGTACGCCCTATATGCCTTTATCGCACCGCTCCTCCATGGATTTATCGCCTTCGGTCTCGGCATGATTGCCCATGCCATCACAGGATTCAGCCTTGGCGGCGTTGTTCTACTGGCTGTCATTGCTGCCTCTAGTTCAGATATCTCAGGGCCGCCCACGTTACGAGCTGGTATCCCGTCAGCTAATCCCTCCGCCTACATCGGTTCCTCCACAGCCGTTGGTACGCCAGTTGCCCTTGCTTTGGGAATACCGCTCTTCATCGGGCTAGCTCAAGCGCTGGGTGGCTGAATCCCAGACGGGTCGGGTCTGCCGGCGCTCCTGTCCGGCGACCAACATGCTGGCTATGGCGATGATTCGGAATCTAGACCGCTTCCCCGCCCTTTACCCTTTACCTTTGAGTACTATGGAACCCTTATCATCAAACCCTTCTCCTCGCTGGTGCAGTTGGTTTAATGGAGACCGCATCGTTCGTTTTCTAGAACTCGTGCAGGACTTAATTGTGATTTCGGTGTGCATTGGTTTGTTTAGCTTCATGGTGATGCAGTTACGAGAGATGTTTCTGTCGCTGTTGCCACCTTTGAACTTTCCTCGGGTTACTGCCGATATTTTGTTCTTGCTCATTCTGGTGGAATTGTTTCGATTGCTGATTATTTATTTAAAGGAGCATCGAATTTCGATTGGAGTCGCAGTGGAGGTCTCGATTGTATCGGTACTGCGGGAAATCATTGTTCGAGGCATTTTGGAAACTCCGTGGGTGCAGGTTATGGCGGCCTGTTCTTTTCTCATCGTGCTGGGAGGTTTATTAGTGGTCCGTGCTTGGATTCCACCTACTTTTGATGGCATTGACCCAGAGCAGAATGTGTCCCGCCGTCACCGGATACGCTTTGGTCAAACATTGACAGAAAGAGACAGCAAAATAGATGCTCAATCGTTTCAACCCTAAAATAGGGCAGTCCTGATGCTACTTGCATCTATCCTGTGGTACTGCCATCAAGAGTTAAGAGTTCGTTCTTACTTGATTCACCTCATCGATCGCAAACTACAACCATTATGTCCGGGTCAATGACTTCTTCGCTGGTGTCAATGTCCCTCTGGCACAAAATACGGCTACCTAAAAAGCCGGGGTAATACCCCGGCTTTTTAGTTCGATCTATTGGATTTTTTAGGGTACTATGTACAAAGTCTTAATAAATTATTATTAAATACATAGATTCCAATAATATGTATTGTGATAGATAAGTTTAAGACTTTTTAGCTGTATATTGATATACAGTTTTTACCCCTAATCAAAACTCGTTCAACAATGAAAGTCTTTAACAGGATCAATTTTAATAACCTACAGGGGGATATCTTTGGGGGGCTAACCGCCACGGTCATTGCCCTCCCGATGGCTCTCGCCTTCGGGGTCGCCTCTGGTGCAGGGGCCCAAGCTGGACTCTATGGTGCAGTTTTGGTCGGCTTGTTTGCGGCCATATTTGGGGGAACGCCTACCCTCATTTCTGAACCCACCGGGCCGATGACGGTAATTATGACCGCTGTGATTGCCAGCTTGGTTGGTGAATATGGTCCAGAACAAGGTCTGGGCATGGCCTTTACTGTGGTGATGATGGCTGGGGTATTTCAGATTCTCTTTGGAGTCCTGAAGTTGGGTAAGTATGTGACTCTGATGCCTTACACGGTAATTTCTGGGTTCATGTCTGGGATTGGTTTAATCATGATCATCCTGCAACTGGGGCCCTTCTTAGGTCAGGCAAGTCCCAAAGGCGGTGTGGTTGGAACCATAACCTCCCTACCTGATTTATTAGCTAATATTCAACCCACAGAATTAGGTTTAGCTGCACTCACTGTAGCGATTCTCTTCTTAACACCTTCAAAAATTAAGCGCAAAGTCCCCCCCCAATTGATTGCTTTAGTTGTGGGAACGATTGTCTCGGTTACTCTCTTCGGAGGCACAGACTTAAGGCGGATTGGTGAAATTCCGAGCGGTTTACCTAGCTTGCAATTCCCTGTTGTCACGTTTGAAGCTCTGAGAACGATGGTGGTTGATGCTCTGGTTTTAGGGATGCTCGGATGTATTGATGCCCTGTTAACTTCTGTGGTGGCTGATAGTTTAACCCGTACCCAACATGATTCTAATAAGGAATTAATTGGTCAAGGTTTGGGGAATATCATGTCCGGTTTATTCGGAGGAATTGCCGGTGCTGGGGCAACCATGGGAACGGTGATCAATATTCAAACTGGAGGACGTACTGCTCTCTCTGGCATAGTTCGTGCAGTTGCTTTACTCTGTGTTGTTCTGTTTGCTGGCGGATTAACCCAAAATATTCCCTTGGCAGTGTTGGCAGGGATTGCCTTGAAAGTGGGGATTGATATTATTGACTGGGGCTTCCTGAAACAAGCTCATAAGGTTTCGATGAAAGCAGCCCTGATTATGTATGGGGTGATCGGATTAACGGTATTTGTAGATTTGATTACAGCCGTTGGTGTTGGGGTCTTTATTGCTAATATCTTGACGATTGACCGGTTAAGCGAACTTCAATCGAATGATGTGAAGACGATTACGGATGCTGATGATGCCATTTTGCTCAATGATGAAGAGAAAGAATTGCTCGATCGCGGAAACAACCGGGTACTGCTGTTCCATTTAAGTGGGCCCATGATTTTCGGGGTGGCTAAGGCGATTTCCCGCGAGCATACGGCGATGGAAGACCATGATATCCTGATTGTTGATTTGACGGATGTGCCGGTAATGGGAGTTACATCTTCTTTGGCGATTCAAAATGCGATTCAAGATGCTCTGGATGAAGGCCGTCAAGTGATGATTGTTGGTGCTTCGGGTAAGGTGAAACGGCGGTTAGAAAAGTTGGGTGTATTAGCTGCATTGCCTCCCAATCACTTGTTTGTAGACCGTACAGAAGCTTTACGTCAGGCGATCGCCCTGCTGGAGTATCAACAATATGAGCCTGAAAGCAATGGTGCTGCTAGTGTTCCCTCTTCTACTGATTTATCTCACTCTTCAATGAATAATTGAATTCAATTTCTCTGTTGGTCGATTAACCTGGCATTTACTTCGGTAATGCCAGGTTTTTCTATGGGCGATCGAGCTTCACGGCGGTTGAAGGAAAGGGAAAACTGGTTTTCCCTATTGCCTATTGCCGTATTTATAGCGCTATGTTTTATGGTTAGGACATTTCTAAATCCTATAAGTCTTTCACAGTCTACTGTTGCCTGCTGCCTGTTGCCTAGCGCGTAGCGCTATAAAGGCTACTTTCAATGACCTGGCGATATTGGCTTTTTTGTTTCACTCCTTTGAGTTCTTGTAATAACTCCTTATCCTTAAACACTTGTACGGTGGGAGTCCCAGTAATACCAGCATTTTCAGCAATGTCTTGATCGGCTTCAATGTCAATTTGCACATAATGAATTTTGGAGTCAAATTCATCTATAACTTTGCTGAGAATCGGTTTTAGGGTATGGCAGGGGCCGCAGGTGGGAGAGGTGTACATTACCAGTAAGGGGCGATCGCTTTCATGGAATAATTTCCGTAGGGCATAGCCTCCCTTATGGCGTGTTTCTTCCAACTTAAATGTCTCTTGTGTATCAGTTTGGGTCGTCGCAGTCGCAGCAGTTTCCGATAACGTCTCTCCTTCTTCCTGCTTAAATTCCTGACCCAACCCTTTCGCTGATAACCACCGTTCGGCTAACATCGCTCCCATACAGCCCGTTCCAGCAGCCGTGATTGCTTGCCGGAATTCATGGTCTTGTACATCTCCAACCGCGTAAACCCCCTCCACGCTGGTTTGTACCTCATGTTCAGTGACCACATAGCCCACATCATCTAACTCTAATTGCCCTTGGAACAGTTGAGTATTGGGAGTATGGCCAATGGCATAGAATAACCCACCCGCAGGCAAATCTTTCTCCTCTCCCGTTTGCTTATTCTTAACTTTCACACCCCCAAATTTTGCCCCTTCTCCATAGACATCCACCGCTTCCGTATGCCAATGCACCGTAATTTTAGGGTGATCTAGTACCCGGTCTTGCATCGCCTTAGAAGCCCGCATTTCACCCCGTCGTACCAGTAGATGAACATGAGACCCATATTTGGTCAAATAGACGGCTTCCTCGGCTGCGGTATCTCCACCACCAATCACCACCAGTTCCACCCCCTTAAAAATTGGAGTCGCACCATCGCAAATAGCGCAAGCGGAAATGCCGTTACTCCAAAACTCCTGTTCGTGGGGAAGACTCAGCCGTTTTGCGGTTGCACCCGTAGCAATAACGATAGTATGAGTTTTGAACTCCCGTTCGTCAGAGCGTACCGTAAACGGCCGTTGACTTAAATCAACAGAAACTACATCTTCTGTATATAGTTCCGCTCCCCATCTAACTGCTTGTGCTTTCATTCGATCCATTAGTTGCGGCCCCGTAATACCATCAGGAAAACCAGGGAAATTCTCCACTTCTGTCGTGGTCATCAATTGTCCCCCAGGAATTCCCCCCATCTGATACCCTTCAAAAACCACGGGCTTGAGGTTCGCCCGACCCGCATAAATGGCAGCCGTAAACCCGGCTGGCCCGGAACCAATAATCACCAGATTCTCTACTGTAGAGTTGCTCATATTTATCTAAACTCATAACGACTACGCTTAGTATAGCGCATGAATAGGTTAAAAAGAACTAAAAATGTGAGTTGCAGTGGATAAACAGGTTAAACTTAATGAGAAAGACTCAGCAAGAAGAGATTAATATTATGAGTAATATTGATGAAATCCGGAATCAATTCAACTCTACACCTTATTATAATTGTCCTTTGGAAGATTCCCCTAAGAACAATAGGATTCAGCTCTACTGTCATAATATGGTGAATGCATTCTATCTTAGAGATCAACAAGTGATTAGCTCAGAAGGGAAAATTATTTTGGATGCAGGGTGCGGTAGTGGCTATAAATCGCTAATATTAGCCGAAGCCAATCCAGGGGCAAAAATTGTCGGCATTGATATGTCAGAGAAATCTGTAGAAATCGCACGAGAGCGTCTAAAACACCATGGATTTTATAATTCGGAATTTCATTGTATGCCCATAGAAAAAATCCCTAGTTTAGGGATTGAATTTGACTATGTCAATTGTGATGATGTCCTATATTTGGTTCCTGGTGTGACCCCTGTTCTAAAGGCGTTTAAGTCCGTTTTAAAGCTCGATGGTATTATTCGGGCCAATTTACATAGCTCTCTTCAGCGACAGGCATTTTTTAGGGGACAAAGAATTTGGGGGAAACTGGGTTTGATGGACGATGCTCCAGTAGAAGAAGATAATGAAATAGTTCGCTCAGTCATGCGGAATCTCAAGGATATTGTAGACCTAAAAAAAACCACCTGGCATGAGCCGCAGTCAGAGTCGATTGAGTGGCTTGGAGCAAATTATTTATTGCTTGGAGATACTGGATTTGAAATCCCTGACTTATTTGCGTTTCTTAGAGAAAGCAATTTAGAATTCATTAGTATGCTCAACTGGCCTTACTGGGATCTGTTGAAATTGTTTAAGAATTGGGATGAGCTGCCTATGAATCTAATGTTTCAATTGTCCGAGTTGTCCATAGAAGAGCAACTCCACCTTCATGAGTTATTCCACCCCAAACAACGGCTGCTCGATTTTTTCTGTGGCCATCCTCAAGGCGATTGCACCATCGTCCCTGTTGAGAAATGGACAGATGAGGATTGGCAGCAAGCGCAAGTCCACTTACATCCGCAACTGAGAACCGAAGATCTCAAAGAAGAAGCCATGACGGCAATCGCCGAAACCAGAAGTCTCAACTTCAATGATTACTTGTGCATCGATCCACTTTCCCCTTCCACAATCGAGAGTACGGCTCTAGGCACTCTGCTGCCTCTGTTCGATGCTCCTTGTTCGTTTCTACAACTTCTCCAGCGCTGGCAAACCCTCTACCCCATCAATCCAGTAACCTGGGAAGCAAATACCGAAACTGAAGCAACCCAACAGCTACAAGGTGTCCTCATCCCCCTCTATGAGTCGGGTCATTTGCTTCTAGAGTCCCAGGAATAACACCATTTCAGAAAAAAAATTCACGGGTGATATCAAACGAGTGTAAGGTGGGTAACCTACGAATATGGAGCTAGAAGCCAATACTTTGCACGCCCAAGGAGACCTAAAAAGTAATGAAAACTGAATTTCGGACTAAATTCCTGAGCCACCTGATCTCTAAAAAAGAAGATGAAGGATTTACCCTGATTGAGCTACTGGTTGTTATCATCATCATCGGTATTCTCTCAGCTATTGCTCTGCCTTCCTTCCTCAACCAAGCCAACAAAGCCAAACAATCAGAAGCTAAACAATACACCGGTTCCATGAACCGTCAGCAACAAGCCTACTTCTTGGAGAAAGATATCTTCACCACAACACTGACTAGCCTAGGTTTAGGGATTCAATCTGAAACTGAGAACTATCGATATGCAATCAGTGGTCCCACGTCTGGTCAGCCGATTAATCAAGATCCAGCGAAAGGTACGGGAGTAAATAACTACGGGTGGTCAGACAGTAATACTCTTAAGTCCTACCTGGGTTCAGTCCAAACGGGTGAAGGTGGTACCGCTGGTAACCTAGAAGCTACAACATTAGCAAAACTGTTTGAAAGTGACAGCGCTGGTGTTGCAGAAAACACATTGCCCTCTGCTAAGTGGAGTCAATCTACTGGTGTTAATGCAACTGGTCCTTATGCCCCTACCGATTGGACTGCATTTTAATCTGAAGCCGTTTTTTCGAGTAATACTATTTCTCTTTCAGCTTGCCATGGATCGACTATTGAGAGATAACTTCCTCTCAATTCTTGATTAAGCTCAACTGTATACAGAAGCAAATCTAGTATTACGATAGACTTAATATAGGGTGAGCTAGAATTGGCTTACCCTATATTTCTTTGGATTTTTATTGATTTTCAAGTAAGCGATGACTGGCATTTCTACGACAGAGTTACAACAACAGGCCCTTGAATATTTCGTTACCCAAGACTATGCTCAAGCTGTCACGCTTTACCAAAACTGGCTTGATATGTACCCTGAGTGCAGAGAAGGGTATTGGTACTTGGGATTAGCCTTACTCCTTCAAGGACAGGAAATTGAAGCTCAAGTCACTTGGATGTTAGTTATTGGGGAAGCAACAGACGAGGAAATAGGGCTATGGACTCAAGAATTGGTCAGTGTTTTAGAAACTGAAGCCGAACGTCAAGTTAAGGCAAACCAGCCAAAATTAACATGGGTAATTCGGCAGCACATTCGGGAAATCGATCCAACCGATATTAATAATTTACTTAATCTCCTACAACTGGCTCTAGAACTAGAGAGATTAACAGAGGACGAACTGACTGAAATCGGAATTACTGACTTATTGAGTGCTAACTCAGAAGCAGTAGAGGTGAATCTACCTCTACTGTTAGAAACTTTAAATGTTTTCCTGGATAAAGCCCCCTTAGATCCCCTCCTACCGAAGTTTGTGGAAGTGTGTGTTCCTTTCATTTCTATCGAAGACTTATCCGCATTTCTGAAAATAATTTTATCCTCTTGTATCAAAATCAGTCGCACCCTATTTCATCCAGAAGTATCTATTACATTAGCTAAAATCGCCCTAAAAGCTGATCCAGAGCACCCAGAAATCTGGCGACAACTATCCAATTACTATCAACTTAATCGCGAATATGAGAAAGCCCTAGAAGCGGCAGAAATTGTTCATCAGTTAGCTCAAAATTCCATTGACAAGATTATTGCTAATTTCCTGAAAATTACGGCCTTAATGGATACGGGTGGACGTTGGCATGATGCCTTAGTGATTTCCGATCAACAAGCTGAGTTACTGCTCTCCCTCGATCCCAAGGAAGCCCAAAATTACCCTTTATTCAGTAGTAGTCGTTTGTATACCAGCAGCTATTTTTTCCCTTACTTTCGGGATGAAGCCAGAGCTAATCGAGAGATTCATAATCATTTAGCTCAGTTTTGTCAGTCTGGAATTGAGTTTCACGAGCAAGAGCGAGTGCAACGCTACAGAAAGGGTTGGAATGCTCCGGGTTCAAAATCCAAGCGTTTGAGAATTGGATATCTTTCCCATTGTTTTATGAGTCACTCCGTGGGATGGTTGGCTCGATGGTTATTCCAACATCATGACCAAGAGCAGTATGAAATTTATGCTTATGTTGTCAACTATAAGTCAGAGTCTCCCGACCCGCTACAACAATGGTATGTTGAGAATGTTACTCAAGCTCGTAAACTCGGACGTGAGGATCTTGAGGTTGCCGATCGCATTAGTGAAGATAATATCGATATTCTGGTTGATCTTGATAGTCTCACCCTAGATTTAGCTTGCACGGTTATGGCTCTCAAACCTGCTCCTATTCAAGTCAGTTGGTTAGGATGGGATGCTCCGGGTATTCCGACAATTGACTATATGATTGCCGATCCTTATGTCTTACCTGAAAATGCCCAGGATTACTACTGTGAAACAATTTGGCGATTGCCCCAGACCTATATTGCGGTGGATGGATTTGAGGTTGAAGTCCCTACTCTGCGCCGCGAAATGCTAGATATTCCTAATGATGCGGTTTTGTACTTTAGTTCCCAACGGGGCTTTAAGCGTCACCCAGACAATGCAAGAGCGCAACTGAAGATTATTAAAGAAGTGCCTAACAGTTATTTCCTGATTAAAGGATTGGGCGACCAAGATTTGATTAAGCAGTTTTTTCTGCAACTAGCAGAGGAAGAAGGAGTCTTAGAAGAGCAACTGAGGTTTATCCGTCCTGCACCCTCTGAAGCTATGCACCGTGCCAATATGAGTATTCTTGATGTGGTGTTAGATACTTTTCCTTACAATGGAGCGACGACTACCCTAGAAACGTTATGGATGGGTGTTCCAATCGTGACTCAAGTTGGCAAACAATTTGCGGCTCGCAATAGCTATACCATGATGATGAATGTGGGGGTTACTGAGGGTATAGCTTGGACAGATGAAGAATATATTAAATGGGGAATTCGTTTTGGTAAAGAACCCGAATTACGACAAAACGTGGCATGGAAGTTGAAAGAGTCTCGGAAAACTTCGCCCTTATGGAATAGCAAGCAGTTTGCTCGTGAGATGGAAAAGGCTTATGAGCAAATGTGGCAACGATATGTTGAGTCTGGAGATTGAGCCAGGATTAGAATAGAGGTAGATGTTGTAGTTTAGCATTGACCAGAGCATCTTGATTTTCGTTTTCTAGAGCAATACGAGCCTGAAGCTGATATTGTAAGACGTGCCATTGAGAGGTACTCAAAGACTCTAGGAAGATAATGTCGGGTGCGTTATCTTCTTCCATCTCTTCAATTTCCCCTAACATTAAGAGCTGAAAGGTGATTTGAGCTAAAATTTCATTGGCTTCTTCTGCTGTGGTCTTGTTAATATCTATTAACAGAGCAATACGGTGGCTATCTCCATAATTTAAGACTCGTTGGAGTAAATTTCCTAAGTCCTGCACAAGCTGTGCTTCTGGTTGTAACCAATCTGGAAAAGCAATCAGATTGAGTTCTCTTAATTCAAAGGGAAGTAATTCTTCTGTACTCTTAAATCCCAAAAGTTTTAAAAATCTTAGAGCTGTAGGAATGGGGGCATAATGTTCCAGAACCCATTGTCGTCCTGCTTGAGAAATTTTTTCGAGAACAGTGGGTTCGCTTCTGATCCGGTCTACGGTATCTTGCATATTTTCCATATCAATGCCAATATAGTGCGTCCAATTTTCTGGCATGACTGGGAGGCTTACAGCATATCGATCCAAGTCAACGTGAAAGGTGACACATCCAGCAGCTAGGGATTCCCAGAATCGCCAACTATCCCACCATTCAATATAAGGCGATCGCTTCTTCAGGGCAGGGATATACCAACCAGCAAAAGCAGCACAAGCGACCTGGGATTTAAGGCGCTGATAATATTGGGGATAATGACGACGGCCTGTTTGTTTCCATTGTAAGTAATGATAGGGGTCGGAAGGAGAGTTATGACGAGCATCAACCTTTTGATCTACCGGTAAAATCTTCTCAATCAGAGGAATAAATTGCTGGTTTGTGACAATCCGTACCGGATAATCGGCTTGTACTTTAAACCTTTCTCCTTGGTGAGTATGAGTTGTGGCAAAGCCTTGTTCAACTGCATTTATTGGATAACTGGTAAACAGTTCTTTTTGATCGACTCGGAAGTTAAATAAGAGGGAATACTGACGCTGGTCAAAAGTGGGAATCGTTTGCACTTCTGTAACGATCCGATGGGATAGGCCAAAAGCCCAGGGAATAAAGTTACTGGGATATTGAGTCTGATGATGACAGTGTGTTCTCAAGATAACATCAAAATGAGCGATTGTTGGCGGCCATAGAGAGGCATCAGGCCCATCCATATCATCAAGATAAATGTTTATATGGTGGCGATATCGGTTACAGATCAATTCTGGAAAGGGACGTTGGGCAAAAACCCAGTTTTTATCGAGAATAACCAGTAAACAATCTTCAGGGTTAACCTGAGAGTCATGAATAAATAAATAATCTCCTGGTTCAGTAGAAAGGAGCCAATAGTTGCAATTTGCATAAACTGGGATATTTAAGGCTTTCAACCCTTCAGCTAACCCAATAGCTAGATGGGGAAACTGATCTTCTATCAGATAGAAATAAGCACTACAAGGCTGGATACGATCGCGTGATATTTGAGGAGAAGCTACCATAATGAATAGAATGTTTATGCTTCAGATAAAGGGATTAAATTACATTGTATGTAATTTGTTTGGTTTTATACAATAATTATGTCTAGGTTATTCCTGTGTTGGGGATGGCATAGAATTAGGAGCTGATGATTCTTCTTCCGGTTGGGGAGATTGAGTCGTGTTTAATTGTTCTTGAAGTTGAGTATAAAGCGTTTGGTAGGTTTGATCTTCTGGATTGATTTCAATCAGAGTTTCGAGAGGTTCTACAAGACCTTCAAGGTTGTTCATTTGTAGTCGAACCCTGACTAATCCTTCTAAAGCCACTTGGTTTTGCGGTTCTCGTTCTAGAACTTTGAGATATCCTCTTTCATAGCTCATGAGTTGTTCTTGCGGGTTCACTTCAGGGATTTCTGGAGAGGGATTTTGGTGCTGGGAATCTCGAAATAAACGAGTGGTCGCAAAGGCAGTAGAACTGAAGAATGCCAGTGCGCCAACAATGGATAGAAAACGTTGTGATTTTTTCATGTTCTTATTATAGAAGTTATCACTCAAACTAGATTTAGAGCGATCGCAATTTCAGCTCAATCAACCGGTTCTAAGGGAGGTGGAATTAAGGATTCTATGCGGCCCTCCGAGTCCAGGATAACACGGCCGCCGATCGCCTCCATGCTGGTAATAGCTCTCTGGCGTGTTTTTTCATCGGTTGCATTAATGAGTACACTGCCCCAAGCTTGAAACTGTGCCCGCTTGCTATTAGGGTTTTCCGCTAAAAACTCTGCTGTTGAGGCAGACAGAGCCATAATAGTTTCACTCTCTGGATCGTTATATTCACTTGCCCATTCAGCCGCTTTAGTAAATGAATCCCGCGCTGCTTCACCTTCCCCTAAAAACAGAAGTTGGTCAACCCCCATGTAGCGCCAGGCATAGTAACCACGAGGGGGGTCTTGAGAAGAGAGTTGTTCTAAGCCTTGTTGCATCATCGACACAGAAATATCCGGTTGTCCAGAATACAAAGAAACACTTGCAGAAAGTCCAAAATAAGCGGGGATAAATCGAGGATCTTCTGTGAGAGTAACCTTAAAATACTCAGTAGACAAATCATAGCCAGTTTGATCGCGGGCCGGATCGTCACCAAAATAGATCAGAAATTTAACAAAGCTCCAATTGGCAGTGAGATTATCAAAGCCAAAATTAGGTAAAACCTGGAGTAATTTCAGTTCCAGAGCTTCTTGAGCGACTTCTTGCTGCCGTTGTTGCGGCGATCGCTCAGTTGACTCTACTTTAAGCCGGTTCAGTTTAAGTAATTGTACTGAAAAAATTGCCAGAGAACATAGGAGAATTAACCCTCCTGCTGCCATTGTGTTAGCCCACTGTCGGTTCATGAACATGAAGATCTCCTAGCTCAATAAGAGGAATGGAATCTACCTGAGATAAGGTGATCGCATCTTGATTTTCATCCTCTAGCTTAATTCTCCCTTGTAATTGGGGCATTAAAACTGACCATTGAACCTCACTTAAGTCTCCGACTAAAATAATTTCTGGCCCTTCATCTACTTCCACACTCTCTTCCATCAGCCACTTCATCGCCATGCTCGATAGGAGTAGATCTGCATCTTCGGCTTCTATATTACTGCGATCAATCAATAAAGTCATTTTAGTGCGATCAGGATGACTGACTAGACCTTTAATAACCTCTTGCAATGCCAACTCAATCATTTCTTCAGGTTGTGACCAATCTGGAAAAGCGATCCAGTTAGTTTCTCTTAGTGCTATGTTTAAATCCAGATCGTTTGGCTTGTGCAGTGAAGATTCCTTAACATATTTACTATCCAGATAGTGTTGAATTCTTTGCATTTCTGGTAAGAGATTAATTCCAAATTCAACGGCTTTAGGGTATTCAGATATGACTTCAGCTAAGTTATTAGCAAAATTATACTTGGGTTGATCTCCATATTTCCAAGTGATGTACTCTAACGTTTCCATCGCTACGTCATAAAACTCTAGAATATCAGCAACACATGCTAACTTTAAGAGCTTTTCTGGATTTTTTTGGGATGCTTCTGACTCTTGAATCAAATCTTGAAAATAAAAAGCATCTGTCCATACTAACTGACCCAGATGCTGTTCAGAATGTAGAGGGCCTCTACGACGGTCATTCCGATATAATTTACCAAAATCAAGAAAGCTAAAGCCTTTATCTCTCAGATACAAGTCTATATCGCTAAAGAGAGGCACATTTTCATAGAGACGGGCGAATTCTACTTCTACTTTCAGAAACAGTAAATTTTTTAAAAGGCTCTCAGAACCTTGCAAAATTTTCAGCTCTGCTCCTTGGGTATCGATTTGTAAGAAATCGATACTACTAATTCCTTCTGCATGACAAAAATCATCTAGAGTTGTTGTCTCTATTGTTTCTTCTAATACCACTTGCATACTCAATTCCCCACCAACAAAACGAGACACAAATGACGGGTTTGGAGGATACAGAGAGCTACAAGCAGGGTATCTAGTAAGGTACAAAGTCTCAGTACTTACGCAGTTCCAAAGAGCTAAAGGAATATGTTTTTCTTTGTGCACGCTATTTGATAATTGCAGCTTTTGATTCATGGTTTCGCAAGCGTCACGATGGGCATCAAAACCATATATTGTTAGGTTTGAGCCAAGCCAACCCCAACCTTGATCGACATAGTCTTTGTCAAACCCTTCTAGTACCCTAGAACCGACAATAGCTATTGTAATACCAATATTATCGAGTTTTCCACTTTTCTTTAAGCTCTCAATGAACTTTGGCATTTTTTAGAAATCTCCTCTTGTGTTAATAGTGTTGCTCAATTTTTAAATAAATAACTCATGTCTATAGGGGTGATTTGATCGGCATGAACGGTGTACATTGCATCTTGATTTTCATCTTCT
This sequence comes from Roseofilum reptotaenium CS-1145, assembly GCF_028330985.1. Lineage (NCBI taxonomy): Bacteria > Bacillati > Cyanobacteriota > Cyanophyceae > Desertifilales > Desertifilaceae > Roseofilum > Roseofilum reptotaenium. The sequence continues at coordinate 133,556 of NZ_JAQMUE010000082.1, forward strand.
AACTGAATTCGCCCCTGTAACTGAGGGATTAATACTGACCATTGAGCCTCACTTAAGTTCCCCACTAAAACAATTTCTGGCCCTTCATCAACCTCCACACTCTCTTCCATCAGCAAATTCATCGCTACGCTCGATAATAGTAGATCGGCATCTTCGGCTTCTATATTACTATGATCGATCAATAAAGTCATTTTGGAGCGATCGCGATGGCTAACTAACCCTTTAATGACCTCTTGCAAGGCTAACCCAATCCTTTCTTCAGGTAGTGACCAGTCTGGAAATAGAATTAAGTTAATCTCTCGCAGATTTAAACGAGCCAAAGTTCCTCTCAGCACTGCTAACTTCATAGTGTTGGCCATTTTCTGCCAGGAGAACTGCTTCACTTGTGCTAAACCTTTGGCGATCAATGAGCGACGAACCTTTGTTTTTTGGACTTCACAGAGTTGCTCAGCTAAACCCTCAACATTATAGGGGTCAACATAGATCACTGCATCTCCCCCAACTTCTGGAAGAGACGCATTGGCACAGGTAATTACAGGACAACCACAAGCTAAGGCTTCTGCCACCGGCATTCCGAAACCCTCATACAGGGAGGGATACACCAAAGCCACAGCCCCAGAATAAGCGACTTTCAATTCTTTATCAGAGAGAATCAATGAATGTATCACACTGCCTGAAGCATATTGTCTATATTCATTGCCAAGGGGAACACCACTTCCCGTACAGATCATTTCAAAGCCTTGTTTGCTGTGTAGTGTTGAAAAAGCTTGGAAAAACAACATGGAATTTTTGTAATTTCCGCCCGCACCCACCAGCAGAAAATAAGGCTTAGTAATCCCATACTTGTACTTAAATTCGTTGATTTGAGTTGCTGTGGCTGCCGTAAAAGTGGGAGAAACACCGCAATGAGCTACGGTAATTTGATCGAGGGCGATCTCTGGGAAAAACTTCACCAGATCGCGGGCAGTGCTTTCAGAAATAGAAATGTAGGAATCTGCATGACTGATGGCATGGTGTTTTTCACGCCACATAGGTTCATTAACATTTGCACCTAAGACTTCCGGAATCATGTCATAGGCCATGAAGACAGAAGGGGTGGATAGGGGGGTAGTGTAGTAAGTGGAAATAAATAGATCTGCTCCTTCTATGTCGCAAACCTCCTGGAGCATTTGTTTATCAAGTTCTGTATTGTTGTAGTCATACCGAGGAATGGTTCTAGACTTAATTCCAGGAATTTGTGCCGTGTTATGTCGATCCAGCAATAGGATATGAGCAGCAAAGTCAGTTTTAGCCCATTCTGCCAACAGCGATCGCCACACGCGAGCAATCCCTGTATTATAAAGTTGGAAGAACACGCCATCAATGACAATGGTCGGCGATTTCCTCTGAGCTTTCTTCGATAATTTTGAGAACTGGGGCTGTAAAAACTTCCAATTCCCTTCTGTTACATCCTTTTGGACTAAGGGGGCTATACCCAATGACTCAGCGCGATCGACCATTGTGTTATCCCCTACCCATGAAAAATAATCGCGAAGATAAACTGGGAACTGGGCTTCTGACTGTAGTGCGCTCCACTCGATTACTGCATTTTGATAACCGTAATACTGTTCTTTAAATTTTAATTGTTCGGGAGTCACATAGGCAAAATGTTGAAAAACCAAACCTTCTTTTTCTGTTGCATCATGAGTCAAAGGATTAATAGCAGCTATATTTTTAAACTGTCCATCAGGTAAAGGTTCAACTAATATTGGCGGTTCATGGGCTGCCCAAACATATCCCGGCTTAAACCTCCAGGTACGCAACCAATCCTGTTGGGGATTTTGAGTGTAGCAATTGCGGGTACTAATGACCAAATTTTCTCCTACAAAGTACCAGCACCAGTAATACGCGGCTGTTTTTTCTCCCTGTTCAATAAACAATCTTCTAGCGTTGCAAATTTGCTCCACCGTCCAAATTTCATCTACATCTATCTGCCAAAGTAAGCATTCTTCTCTAATGTTGGCTAAAGGAGCATTCACCATTTCTCGTTTTCCATCCCAGAATTCACCTTCTGGTTTTCGATAGAGGGTTATATTTTCTGGATAGTCTGCTTTGAGTTGATCTAAGTATTCTGATGTATCATCTTTACTCAAACCTTGGTCATGAATCTCATCCGTTATCTTTCCACCAAGTTTCACGCTCCAACTCGTATCATGTTTGAGATCTGCCACTCCTTCAATAATATGCCAATGCCATTTGAAAGGAAGCTTTTTAAGGACTTTGATGTGATATTTAACAAAAGGCTCTCCATTCAAAACAATGGTAAAGAAATGAATGGGGACTTCAGGAAATGCAATATAATTCTCATAAAAGGCATGAGAATCTATGACTTGCCCTCCAATTCTACCATCCTTCTCAATTTGATGACATTCATAACCATTCTCGATTAAGATTTTGAATGTATCTCCCGCTTTTCTGTTTAATCCGTCGAGCATCTTTTGCGAGATCTCAAATTGAATAAATCTCACCTTCTTTTGTTTCAACAAGTTCCTTGCACCTAAAAGGGCATCAGACTCAGCTCCTTCTACATCAATTTTCAAATAATCTATTGTTTCAATATTTTTGGTCTCACAAAAAGCATCTAGAGTGATTCCTTCTACAATTTCGGTCTTAGCAATTGGAACATTTTCTTGCGGATTGTCTGGATTTGGCATCTGTGGCATACCAATACTGTTCCACACAGAATAGTCTTCTGGAAATTCATGGAACTCTATCTCTTTGTTTTCTGAAAAAACTGCTTTTTTAAATGCATTAACATTGTTTGAATCTTGACTGTTTAATCGATCTTCGAGTTTTTCAAAAACTGTTGACGTGGGTTCAAACGCATAAACTCTACCAGACTCACCGACTAATTGGCTCAACAGAATCGAATAGTCTCCTAGGTTCGCGCCTACATCAAACACAGTCATCCCTGATTTGACTAAGGTGTTGACTAGATTTTGTTCTTTGATTTCATTGTTAAAACGATACTTGATATAACTGACACTTCCAAAAATAGCGTAACCATTGCGCAGTCTTTTATTCTCTTGAAGTAAGGTATACTTTGGATCATTCAGCAATCGAGTGTAATTTTGATAATTCTTAAAGGTATTGATATCATCAAGAACAATTAGCTTGGCTCCATACACTTCTTCTAATTCTGCTGTCCCTGTAAATTCAGAACCATCAATGAGAACGAGATCAAAAACATCTATGTTATTTTCTGCTTTTATTTTTCTAATTCCATGGGTATCAACTCCTGATGTTTTCAAGTATTCAGTATCTGCTTTCCACCACTCTAATACTTGTTCAAGAGGATACAGGTTAAGATAGGTTTGTTGGGTTTGGTAAAATGCTCGAATTTCCTGCTCTGTGGGAAATTGTTCTAAGGCTACTGAGGAGACATGGTAGCAATGAACAAAAGGGTGATTTTCATATCGCTTCTGCAACGCATCAAATCTGCTTTGAGAGACTTCCATACAGTACAGATCGGGAGTTTGAGGATTACCCATTAAGCCTGTAACAAAGGCTTCGGTGCTGCCAGAACCGGAAGAGGAGCCAATTTCCAGAACGGTTTTTAGATCTGCTTTTCTAGAAAGGATTTGAATGGCTTGATATAACTCATCATTCTTAATTTCTGGGGGAATAAGTCTTTCTAGAGTTGATGGGGATTCTGGCATCGCTTTATCTCCCAAAGAAGAAGTTTATCAAAAATCAGTAATTAATACTACCCTAGTATAGGACAATCAATACACTTACTGATATTTCTAAGTCTTCCCAATTTTCCCATAAAAGCGATCGCCCCCTACCAAATCGCAGTCAAATCCAAGGCAAAACCTGGCAAAACCTCTTCTCCGGATACACTGGTGGGAGCGTCTAACACTTCTGGGGGTTGTCCGGGACGGTAAATTTCGACTTGGCGCTGTTTGCGGTTAATCAACCAACCGAGACGACAAACATTATCCAGATATTCCTGCATTTTCGCTTGAGTTTTGGCTAGGCGATCGCTCGGAGACAGAATTTCCACAGCAAAGTCGGGACAGAGGGGGAGAAATTTTTCTCGCTGTTCTGGGGTAAGATTATGCCAGCGCTCTTTAGTAATCCAAGCTGCATCTGGGGAGCGATCGCTGCCATTGGGTAAATGAAACCCAGTGGAAGAGTCGAACACTTCACCGAGTTGGCTTTGTTCATTCCACACAGCCAGTTGTAGAATAAATTGAGTATTGACACGGCCGGTTTCACCACCTGTAGGGGGCATAAGATCCAGTTCTCCCGTTGCGCTGCGTTCGAGTTTAAGCTCTGGGTTTTGTTGGCAGAGTTGATAAAATTGCTCAGGGGTGAGTTGAATAATCGGATCGAGCGTTAAAGTCACCATACTTCTTGACCACAGATATCGACATTCAATTTAAGCGGGCGGTACATTCGAGGATCAGGCGCTGATTCTCGATCGCGTGGGGAACAAGTTCCGAAGCTTGACGAAAGGCTGCGATCGCCTCCCGATATTCAGCCAGAGCCGCATGACATAATCCTAACCCATGCAGTGCCCCAAAGTGAATTGGATTTAAGCGCACGACTTCTTCACAATCAGCGATCGCCTTCTGATACTCCCGGCGCATATAATGTAGCACAGCTCTCCGGTTCCAAGCTTCCGCAAAATCTGGCCAATCGTGAATCACTTCTGTTAACAGCTCTTCAGCTCTATCGAAATGACCAGCATCCAATACTCTCTGGGCTTGTTGCAGTCGCTTCACCCCCATCATTCCTTTTTGGTTAAACCAGCGCCGCCATAGTTCCTGAATGGCTTGTTCGCGCACCGGTTCGGAATCACTCTGGAGATCGGATAGTAAACCATCTAATTCTGGATCGCGCATGGTTTTCCACAAGAGCAGTTCTTTCTAGTTTAACCCTGCTCATGGGTTATTGGTTATTGCTCATTGGTCTTGTGCCAAAACTTCATCATTCCTGCTGCTCTCTAGAATCCAGAAACCTCACTGCTTCAATTTGATGGGCGATCGCCACCCGTTGCCGTTCCCCTTGAGCCGATAACAGATAAATCCCACTACCATTGCTGTAAGCCACCGTACCATCGGCTGTCAAATCATAAGCCAAAACACTCGTGGCTAACACCTCCGGCACTCCCTGGTTTCCTTGACGCACCAACTCCCAACTGGGGGGAACCAAGGGAGGAGCATCCTGATCTTCGGCATGTTGATTCGGGAGATTATCCAACGTTAACCAATCTCCCCAGATCCGCATCCGTTTGGGTTCCACCTTTTGTTGCGTTCCCGCAGCGATCAAAGGCTTGCCTGTAAAACTCTGGCTAAAGAAATTAAAAAACTGGAAAATAGCATAGGCCAAACGAACCGGAATCAGAAGAATATCCTTCAAAAATTGCCAGATATTAAACGAACGGTGGAATGAACGATAGGGACGGCGAATATAATACAGTAGACCATCAGAACCGACTTGGGGCCCCAAAAAATCAGACTTGGGATCTTCAGCTAACGTGGTTAAATCCTGTTGATAAAAATCTAACTTTTCAATTGAAAAAGGAGCGCGATTCACCACAAAGCCCTCACCATTGCGACTGACTCCAGCCGATTGATACACTAAAGCCTTTTGATTCGGTATCCAGCGGGGCGCTAAATCGATAGAATCCCCTTCTGTCATGTCATTTGGACGCACACTATTGGGTGAGAGCGTAGCAATATTGGTAATCCCTGTGGGGTAAGCTTTGGTGCAGGCAATCAAATCATCCTCAGCACTATAATCTAAATGACTAATTTGAAAATCTGCATTATGAAATAGCCGATCTTCGCGATCGCCATTGGGATCGAACCGAAATAAAGCCCCCATCTCCCCAGCTTCTAGGGCATAAAAAAACTTACCCTCTCCGGAATTACACAGACTACTAATGGCTACTGGAACTATCGCTTCCGCCTGCTGTTCCAACTGAGCCATCGCTTGGGGAGACATCATCATCGAACGAATTCCCCTATCTTTCCAAGCATTCCGGCGTTGAGCCTGCAAGCGTTGGCGTTGAATCGATTGGCCAAATTCACTCTTGATTTCCCGAAATTGATTCTGAGCCTCTTGGAGATAAAGTTTACCTTGGGCAAGATAGGCAATAGGTCGAGACATGATAAGCGATCCAGAAAATATTGCGATCGATCTAACCTAATTTTATAGCGCTTTGTACAATAATGCCGGCTATTGCTAGTGCAATAAAACTCCATTTCGCGACAGCGATCGCGATTTCTCCGATATACTCCCATCCTACTGGCTACCTAGGCTGTGGATTAAGACCCGGCCGATCAAGGAAGAAAATCGTTAACTCCTCATAAAACTCACTACTTGAATTTACAGCACGATGGAGATGAGCGCTCGGTTTGTCCCAATCAATTTGTACCGGTTTATAGGTTACATTCTTCGTTGGCATCCGATCATCATATTCAATGGCTAAAGTATGGCCTTGAAGAACTACTGTAATTCGATGGCATAAGTCATAATGCCATGGCGTTGCTTCGCCAGGCAACAGAGACATCTGACGAATCCAAATGAAGCCAAAACGAAACAGACATCTCTCAGACATAATCAATATATCCTTTCTTTGACAAGAGATCTTATTCGACTGACGAGATTAAAGGCACATCGGAAATCGTTTGCTGCTCTGGAAAAAGAGACCGCAGTTTTTCGATATCTTCAGCCTCCATTTCCCAACCCAGTGCCCCTAAATTTTCTTCAAGATGCTCTAAAGTTCGCATTGTTGAAAGCGTAACAACATTCGGCTGTGAAATCAACCAATTAATAGCAATTTGAGCAGGGGATTTTGCATATTTTTCACACATTTCATCCAAAATAGGAATCCCACCAGTCGAGAGCAATCCTTTCTGAATCGGTCGCCAAGCAATTAACATCATGTTGGTAGCCTGACAGTACTCTAATAATCCAAGAATTTCAGGTTCGCGAAACTTGAGATTATAATGCACTTGGTTAGCCACAATAGGCGCATCAATGAGTTTTTGTGCCGCTTTAACTCGCTCCGTGCTGAAATTGCTGACCCCAATATTCAAAATATAACCGTTATCTTTAAGATAAGCCATGGCATTCATCGTTTCTTCCATGGGAATATTAGGATTGGGTTCATGAATCAGATAAAGATCGAGATAATCGGTTTTCAATCGAGCTAGACTTTGCTTTGCTGATTCTATTAAGTCGTTGTATCGCAGATGGGCAGATGAAACTTTTGACACTAGGAATAGCGTTGATCGATCGTAGCCTGATATAGCTTTAGCGATCGCTTCCTCTGCATATCCCCCAGCATAAATTTCCGCAGTATCGATATGGGTTAATCCCGCATCAATCGCTCGCACAATAGAGTCCGTATCAGATCGCTCGCATCGGTCTGGACTCGGTTCTAGTTTCCCTCCTAACATCCATGTTCCCATGCCAAAAACTGGCATAGAAAAGTTGATTTCTGGGATTATCTTTTCAAGAATCATTGTTTTATCCGAAGAACGCTCAGGTTTTTATATCCAATCCCAAAAATCACGCTACACATCAATCCCCGTGTCCGGAGTATCAATCATCTGTAGCAAACATCTAAGGATTTGATATTACTCTCCCATCGCGGATTCTATCACCACCCAACAAATTTTTAGATTCGCTTTATAACCATATAGGAGTCTTGCGTCTAGAATAGAAACCAACCCTCATCTCTCTAGCGATCATGAGTTACCCTAAATCTCCACCTATTCCCGCCAACCATCTCAACATCATGGGATATGTAGACGAGTCGGAAGTTAATGGCCCAGGATGTCGCGCTGTGGTCTGGGTTCAAGGCTGTACTCGCGCTTGTTCTGGCTGTTTTAATCCCGCTTCTTGGTCGTTTGAGATTAATCAACTGATCTCCATTGATACCCTAGCAGAAAAAATTGCCAGTAATCCCCGCAATCAAGGGGTGACCTTTTCTGGAGGAGAACCTTTTTGGCAGGCTCCAGGACTGGCTAACTTGGCTCGTCAGCTTAAAGCGAAGGGATTCAATATTATGTCATTTACGGGTTTTACCGTAGAGCAGTTAAGGGCCAAAGGTGCGCCGGAAGGGGCACAAGAGTTACTCGATCAACTGGATATTCTGATTGATGGTCCTTATATAGAATCTTTAGCAATTCATTCCCCCACTTCTCCCGTTTCTTCGAGTAATCAGCGGGTTCATATCCTGAATCCAGAATTTGAAAATGCGATTAGTTGGGCGAGCGATCAAATGGAAATCCATATTCTCAAAGATGGCACTCGCTTAGTCACGGGGTATCGCGGCCAGATGACTTTGGCTGAATTGTAGGGTTTCTTGAGTTGATCGCAATATTAGAAATTGTAGATCATGACCAAACTCCCAATTTTGCAACCTAGACAGTCCTATGCGTTCAGGCAATATAGGGTTCACTCAACTGGTTGTTGAACTGATTGCCCTTGACCAATGGAGCGATAGTTCCCAGTCTAGTCTCGTGGGGTCTGTTTCTACTGGTGATATAAAGATACGCCACTTTCTGCACTCTATCATCTCAATTTATGGGAAATTGCGATCGCCGCATATATTCTTATCCAAGGGAGTCTGATGCTATTTGACCAGTGGATAGACACTTTTGGAGAGATCGACCCTAACTGGCTTGCGAGAAATCTATTATGAGTCTTTGGCTGATCGGTAATTCACTGCGCGATCGTCTGGTTATTGGTGCAAACGATTCCTCAATACTCGCCTCCTTTTTTTCCACCTCGCGGCCAATTTGACGATCTCCCTTGGGGGTGTGGACGAAAATTTTAGTAGGGGTTTGGAGACCAAAAACCCCTACCAAGCTCCATCGCAGTGCTCCACCCAAGCCTTCGGCTATGGGTGGGGGTGAAGCGACGGGCGACCAGAGGGAGCAATTACTCAATCTCTGCTTGCTGTTGAATGTACTGTTTTAGGACTGAGATAGGTGCTCCACCACAGGAAATAATGCAGTACGAACGACTCCAGAACATAGGCTTGCGGTAAACCTTACCTAGATGATCTGCAAATTCTTTGCGAATTAGGCGACTGGAAACAGTCTTCAGGTTGTTGACCAACTTGGACGGCTGAACCTTGGGGTTTACAGACATTAGCAAGTGGATATGATCCGCTTCACCATTAAACTCAATCAGCTCTGCCTCCCACTTCTGCAGAGTTTCTGAGAATATCTCTTTGAGTCTGTTCAGCATTGGTCGGGTAATGCACTTGCGGCGATATTTGGTGCAGGCGACCAAGTGAAAGTGAATGCTGTAAGAACAGTGATAGAGAGTGTTTAATTGTTGTGGCATAGCAAGCGACTAAAGGCTATAATAATCCGATGATAACCGTAACGTATGAGTACAAGCTAAAACCGACTAAGCAGCAGATTAAACAAATCAACCAGGATTTAGAGGTGTGCCGCAAGGTGTGGAACTATGCGCTTAAAGAGCGCAAAGATTGGATAGCTTCTCGCAAGTGCCCGGTCAATGTCTGTTCTCTACGAAGTGAGTACATCATCCCAGCAGACGAACCCTATCCGAGTTTTAAGATTCAATGCCAGCGACTAACGGAATCCAAAAAGCTAATTTCTGAATTGGCATCTGTCAACGCACAAGCGCTGCAACAAGTTCTTCGTCGTCTAGATCGAGCATTTGAGCGGCGCAAAAAGCTTGGGGCAGGGTTCCCACGGTTTAAGAAAGCAGTCCGGATGCGCTCATACGTCTTTCCCCAACTGGGCAAAAATCCTATGGACAATTTCTTAATTGTGTGTTGCCGTGGGTCGCATTTAAGCGCGGCAAGGCAGTGGCCAAAGAGGATGCAAGGGGCAGTAGTCAGGAGTGTCCGGATTGTGGAGCTAAGGTCGCCAAGTCCCTCTCAGACCGATGGCATCAATGTTCCTGTGGCTGTTCTATGCCTCGTGATGTGGCCAGCGGCTTGGTCTACTCCATAGATTTCAAAAGCGCTGTGGGGCGCACAGTGCTGAAAATGCCCCTGGAGACGGTCTGGCGGGGGTGTCCTTTGGGGCATCTAGTCAAGTGTCTGTGAACGGGGAATCTCCAGCTATACGCTCCGCGTTAGCTCGATGAGCGTCAAGATTTAGATACCGGGCTATCTGCTAAAAAACGTATTATCAGAGGAGACTCTTTCATGCCAATGTACTTATTCTACTCTCTGGGATTGTTGCTTTTACTCCTAGGAGGAGGGATTACGCTCTATCTCGCAACCCCTCGCCGTTATCAATCTTCCGAGACGGTGGCTCATTCTTATGACGAATGGACTGAAGACGGAATTTTAGAATTTTACTGGGGCGAACATATTCACCTGGGTCATTATGGGTCGCCACCGACACGGAAAGATTTTCTCACCGCTAAATCGGACTTTGTGCATGAAATGGTTAAGTGGGGAGAATTGGATAAATTCCCCCGTGGGACAACAGTATTAGATGTGGGTTGTGGCATTGGGGGTAGCAGCCGCATTCTCGCCAAAGATTACGGTTTTTCGGTTACGGGGGTGACAATTAGCCCGCAACAAGTGCAGCGCGCCCAGGAATTAACCCCTGAAGGAGTCGATGCCAAATTTATGGTTAATGATGCCCTGGCATTATCTTTCCCCGATGCCAGTTTTGACGTGGTTTGGTCCATTGAAGCCGGTCCCCATATGCCGGATAAAGCCCAATATGCGCGAGAAATGATGCGGGTGTTAAAACCCGGTGGTCGGCTAGTTGTGGCGGACTGGAACCAAAGAGACGATCGCCAACAGCCCCTAAATTTCTGGGAAAAACCAGTCATGCGCCAACTGCTCGATCAGTGGTCTCATCCCGCTTTTTCTAGTATTGAAGGCTTTGCCGAACTGATAGAAGAAACGGGACTGGTTTCTGGGGAAGTGACAACCGCCGATTGGACTACAGAAACTCTGCCTTCATGGCTCGATTCTATCTGGCAAGGAATTGCTCGACCTAAAGGATTATGGCTGTTTGGGGTCTCGGGATTTATCAAATCTTTGCGAGAAGTGCCCACGATGCTGTTAATGCGTCTGGCATTTGGTGCTCGGTTGTGCCGGTTTGGGATGTTCCGCGCTGTGCGAGGGAGTGCAACCCCTCAGTCCGTAGAGAAGTCTCAAGCGAAAGAGGTTCAGTTGTTGAACAGTTAGGGGAAAAATTAATCGGGACTTACGCACCACAGGTAATTATCAGGTAATTATGCAGTTAATATAGGGGTTTGCCCTAGGCTCTAGACACTTTAGTCAATAGAGTGCCTAGAGCCTTAACTGATAACGATTACCATTACCCGCACGAAGGGCTACTTGAATAGTCCGCTACCGAGTTGTTTAATGGCGGCTCCCGCTACTTCTGCATAGCTGAGTTGCCCACAGAGGATTTTACTCATGATTCTACTAGCGGCTGGTTGTTTAACGCCTACCCGATAACTGACTTTGGGGAACTTATAAAATACACCACTAATACGAGCCGCCCATTTCATATCTGCTCCCCATTGTTCGGAAAGGGTTTGGGTGTAGGTTTCTAGGGCATTACCATTGCCACCGATCGCCTGATCGATCGCCTCTGCTGCTTTGACTCCGGTAAAAATGGAGGGACGGATGCCTTCTCCAGAGAGAGGATCGACAATTTGGGCGGCTTCCCCAGCAACAAGAGCATTTTGAGTGTGCAAGGGGCGATCTCCATCCCACAAGCGCACAGAATGCTCATGATATTGAACCGTTCCCCCTTGGGCAATGCCACTCGATTGGGTATAGCTCTCTAGAGTCTCTTGGAGCTTTTTAGCATCTCCTCCCTGAAACGCAGTGGCGCTAATTGCATAGCCATCGCTTTGGGGGAAGTTCCAAATAAATCCATTTTTGAGGCTGCCAAAATCAAAGTGTAGGGGAGGAGTTTCCTCAAGGGTTAGCCCAGAGATGTGTAACATGCCTGCTCGTTTTTCCTTACCCTGTTTGACTTTAAGCCATTTAGCCATTGGTCCTTTGGCTCCATCAGCAGCGATCAGATAGCGGCCTTCGATCGCTCCTTTAGCAGTTTTCAGCTCCCAGCGATCACTTTTCCACTCAATTCCCGTTACTGGGGTGTCATCCTTAAGAACTGCTCCTTGATTTTGAGCCTGTTTGACCAGAAACTCATCGAAGCTATCCCGGCGCACGATGAACATCTGTTTTTCTTGTAGCTTGACGTTTACCGGATCGTCGAGTTGCCAGGTGTAGCGCAGTTGGTTCACCTTCAAGCTAATTATAGGGTCGAGATCAAAATCAAAATATTCGGCGATCGCTGGAGACACTCCCCCACCACAGGGTTTAAACCGAGGAAGAGCCGCTTGTTCTACGATCGCCACAGAACGGCCTCGTTTGGCTAAATGATAAGCCGCTGTTGCCCCAGCCGGCCCTGCTCCAACAATCATGCAATCAAACATAGGATAATTTTCTTCCAGATTTTGACAACTGTACAATAACACTCATTAACCAGTTTTTCGGCTTGTCTTCCGGCAAGTTCTGCTGGAGTTTTTTCGCCCTTTTCTCAACATTTTCCTTGATTTTTCAGATTTTTTTATTTCCTTGAATAAATAAGTAGTATCACTGAACTCAAAATCAACAATCACAGATTAATATAAAGACAAACGACGACTTCATCAAAATTTCACAAAGGCTATCGTAGTCTTACGGAATATCAAAGGATAAGAGGATTATGACTTGGGATGTTTGTCTTGAATATGCCAATGGAAATCAAACCATACTCAAAACCTATTGCCATCGGGAAACTGCACTCAAGCTTATTGATTTGATCTATTCGACCTATGGCTATCCCATGCATGTTGCTTATATTGTGCGTCCAAGCCAAGCCAGGTCAGCGTTGAACTTAGTTGTTCCCGCTTAACCGGGTAGGCAAGCGGGAGAAAAGAGAGTGCAATCTTAGACTTTGGTAATATCTTTCTCTTTGTCAGCTAACAGATCATCAATTTTCTTAATATATTTGTCTGTTAGCTTTTGAATCTCATCTTGCAAATTTCGAGATTCATCCTCGGTAATATCGCCATTTTTCTCTTTTTTCCGTGTATCTTCAATTCCTTGGCGGCGGTTACTACGCACGGAAACGCGCCCATCTTCTGCTAACTTTGCCGCTTGTTTGACAAACTCTTTACGACGCTCTTCCGTTAAGGGAGGAATATTCAAGCGAACCACCTGACCATCATTATTGGGAGTTAATCCCACATCCGATAGAGAAATCGCCTTTTCAATCAGACTTAAGGTGGATTTATCGTAGGGTTGAATCATCAGGGTACTCGAATCCGGGGTACTAATATTCGCCAGGGATTTTAGAGGAGTCGGCGTACCATAATATTCGACCATCACTCGGTCTAGAAGCGAACTATTAGCCCGTCCAGTCCGAATGGTATTAAAAGAATGGCGAGTAGACTCAACCGCCTTCTGCATTAACTCTTCCACATCACTTAATTGCACAGGAACCTCCTACAACTGTTCCAACTGACTCTCCCATGACGGCGCGACGAATATTGCCTTTCACCGACAGGTCAAAGACCAAAATGGGAATATCATTATCTTTACACAAAGCGATCGCCGTACTATCCATCACTTGCAATTCGTGAGCCAAAACATGCTGATAGGTTAAGCTTTCATAGCGTTTGGCTTCTGGATTAGTTTTGGGGTCGCTATCATAGACACCATCGACCTTAGTCGCCTTAAAAATTACCTCCGCATTAATTTCGGCTGCCCTTAAAGCAGCCGTAGTATCAGTGGTAAAGAACGGATTGCCCGAACCCGCGCCAAAAATGACCACCCGTCCCTTTTCTAAGTGACGCATGGCTCGGCGACGGATATAGGGTTCTGCCACTTCCTGCATGGCGATCGCCGTTTGGACCCGAGTCGGGACATCCATTTGTTCTAGGGCATCTTGTAAAGTCATGGCATTCATCACCGTGGCAATCATACCAATATAGTCGGCTGTTGCCCGCTCCATCCCAGCGGCTGCCCCTTTCACACCCCGGAAAATATTTCCTCCACCAACGACAATGGCGATTTGTATGCCACTCGATACAACTTCTGCCACTTGTTCGGCAATATTATGCACGATCGCGGGATCAATGCCATAGGCCAGGCTTCCCATTAAGGCCTCACCACTAAGTTTGAGTAATATGCGCTGATAACCTGTCCCCATGCCTAGACTCTGTAATCTCCAGATCGATGATTGAATACAAATGGCTCTCACCTAAGATAGCAGATGTTGACAATCTTCCCGAAGAGTTTTTTCAGGGTCTAGAATTTGGCTCAGGAGCGCCATTGAATGGGAGTACCAACTAAGGATTCGGGAATGGGATAGGTTACCGGTTCTCCTTGCAACATTTGGGCGATCGCCCCACGGATATCTTCAATCCACTGCTTTACTGCGCTCTGCTCTTTAGTCATCCCCCGGCGATAGCATAATCTCCCCTCATGATTGAGTAGAAATAGCTCTGGAGTCTGAGTTGCCCCAAAACTTTTTGCCACATCTTGAGTTACATCCCGCAGATAGGGAAAATTAAGCTGATGGTCTTGAGCAAAGACCTTCATTTGCTCAAAATTCTCCCCTGAATTCTTGGAACCCTGATTGGCATTCATCCCCACCAAGGTCATCCCTTGAGGTTCTCTTTCTTGCTGAAGTTGCTTTAAATCCTCAAGAAGCTCAATAACATACGGGCATTGGTTACCCATAAATAGCACACCAATCACCTGATATTTTTCCATATAGCGAGCCAGATGATGCACCTGATCATCCACACCTGGTACTTCAAAATCTGGCGCATAGCTACCGATGGGAGTTCCCATGTCTTCCATGACCACCATGCTTAAAACCTGTATAAATAACTATTCAAACAAGTTAACAAAAACCGTATCCCCTGTAAACCAGATAGTCTTGAGAAACATCAATTCTAGTAGAACAGGCGCGATCGCCTCTCGGAAAGCTTCTCTGTTCTATCCTATCGCAATCCATCCTTTCATATTTTTACAGTTGCATTAGTAATGGCTCATCATCAGGGTCTCCTAGGAAAAGTTACGAACTATAGCTGTTATCAACCTGTTGCACAGAAATTATCAGGTTCTCAGAAACATGTCCTTTAACGTTCCATATCTGCCCTAGATTGAGCTAACTTTGGCAAAACAACCTTATAAATTTCTGTCGCAGCCAATCGATTTCCAGCAATATTCCAATGGCTATCATTGGGGCGATATAGGCGAGTTGTTTCGGATACCTGTTGGAAAGGTTCTAACAAGTCTAGAGAATTAATATTTAGGGATGATAGTCTTTCGGTAAGCAACCGATTTGGCAAGGAGAAATCAAGTTGTTCCGGCTGCATATTCATCCCCACAACAACTTGATTTTGCAACTCCATATTCACTTGAACTTCATCCGGAATTATGACCACTAAAAGTTCTATATTTCGCTGTTTAGCTATCTCATTAATTTGCTCAATAAATTCCATCGCATAGTCAAACGTTTGACTGAATTCAGGGTTGTCTTTGATAAAAATTTGACTGCGTCGCATCTCCATTCCGAGATAATTCTCATCACTGAAAACTTTCATATTATCGTCATAAACTATATTTTCCGGGAGTTCCCACTCTCCTTCATAACTTTTTTGGATTTCCCAGAGGAATTTGAAAAATGAGAGGACATAAGAATACGTGTAGAGGGGTTGAGATAGATTTTGATCTTGGCTATCCAAGAAATCATTACCCATGAAAAAGGAAACAATAATCATGTCAGGACTATAATTCAACCCCTCATTGACCAAGACCGCTAGATAATCTTTAGGATTGAGGTTAGGGATGCCAAAATTATAAAGTTCTATCGATTGATTTTGTGCTTGCAATTGCTCTTCAACCAGCGTGTAATAATTTTCCTCATAGGGGACAACACCAAAGGCAAAAGAGTCTCCTATCCCGACAATTCTGTATATCCCTTCTGCTTTTTGCTCCTCAAATTCCAAATCTTTATAACCCTGGGAATTCAAGGTGAAATCATAATGTTTAGAAAAAGGTTTCCCGCGAAAACGACCATAAGATTTGTCATAAAAGATAAAACTAGGATTGATATAATTATAAACTCGAAATCCAATCTCAGTAAAGATAAAAGAAATGACCGTGATAATCAAGAATTGTTTCAAAAACTGCTGAAAGGTCTTGAGGTGGGGCATAGTAGTATAAAAGAACCTAAAATTACATAAAACTAAGACTTAGTTTACCCTATTGTCTTCTGAGTATGGTGTTGGGGTGCTTCATCAATAATTCCCAGACCTTTATCTAGGATTTAAAATGGGTTTCATATCACATTTTGTATTTTTTGTCAAGCAAAATTCTGTGGAGAAGAGTTTCTCTGCGTGATACATATCACAATAACTCTGGAGTCCTCTCACAGAAGCTAGTTTTTTTTTCGATTACTTTGGTTTTATATATTCGGATCTGGCGAGAAAGTCAAACAATTTAAGGTTTACAAGTCTGAATCGCCAGTGGCCAAGATTCTAGCTCTTTTGATTAAAATCTCAGTTTTAATACGATCATGTTTCAACCAACTACCCTATCTTCTGGTTTCAATATCGCCGAACTGGTGTTTCAAGTTTGCCATACAGGGGAATTAACCTCTGACAACCGCAAACAACTGCAATCCGTATTGCTTCAACACTCGATTAGTGAAGAGGAACGCTCGGCAATCGATCGCTTAATCTATGCTACTCGTCGTGGATGGCTGAGGATTGCGAACTAGAGCCGTCTGAATTTGGGGTATGATCCAAGCAAATAACTGGCGCTCATCACATTCCCCACTGCCATGAACATTCGGATCGGTAATGGTTACGATATCCATCAACTTGGCCCAAACCGCCCCTTGATTTTAGGAGGGGTAAACATTCCTCATGAACTTGGGTTAGTCGGCCATAGTGATGCCGATGTACTGACTCATGCCATTATGGATGCCATGCTCGGAGCTTTAAGCTTAGGAGACATCGGCCATTATTTTCCCCCCAGCGACCCCCAATGGAAAGGGGCGGATAGCCTAATATTACTGGGTCAGGTTAATGGCTTACTACTTGACCGAGGTTGGCAGGTGGTGAATATTGATTCTGTAGTGGTGGCCGAGCGCCCGAAATTGAAGGCTCATTTATCGGAAATGAGCGATCGCCTCTCAAACATCTTAACCCTACAACCCGATCAAATTAGCATTAAAGCCACCACCAACGAAAAACTCGGCCCAGTCGGTCGTGAAGAGGGGATAGCCGCCTATGCAGTTACCCTTCTAGAAAAGACGTAACCCTCAGCGAACTAACGCTGACGCGCTCTTAAGCGAGTTCCTAAACCCAATAATCCTACCCCCACTAAACCTAGAATGGCAGAAGGTTCGGGAACATCCGAAGGTTGCTCAGATGGTGGGAGTGGAGTAAAAACATCATTGAGACCAGCTACATAAGTAATGTCAGCATCAAGTTTAGTATTGATATCGAAACCACTGCCTCCAGCATGGGTAAAAGCGGTATAGCTACCTCCAAGAAATCCTTGACCATCACTCCCACTCACTAAATCACTGGGAGCAAGATTACGAATACGAATGGCATCAATCGCATCTCCTGCACCTAACCCAAAGGAACTTAAATCAAATACGGTGGCGAAGACTTGATACGTTGCAGAGAAGTGGTCACTAAACTGGTAGAGATATTCGCTAAAATCTGTTTCTCCAGCTTTACGAACAGAAACCGCAAAGGCTTCTGGCGCTCCAATACCACCATTTTCATATACGACTAGGTCGTTACCATCTTCATTGGCTAGGAGATTTCCCCCCCAATCCAACTCAATAGTGCCAACATTTCCGTTGTGTCCTAAATCGACAAAAGTTCCAGGTTCTTTTCCGAGAATTTCCCCCACCGTTTGACTGCTGCCTAAAAGTCCATTCAAGCTTGCGCCAAAAGAGTTCAGACTTCCAGATACTATTGACCCTCCAGTGACCGCATTACTTTCATTCCAGGTCAAACTGGTCGATGAACCATCCCATTTCTGGCCACTTAAGGTGGCAGCATGGGCGGATTCAGAACCGATGGCGGTCAATGCTGTGAGCATTAGACCCAAACTCAGGGAAGATCCTAACCCAATGGACAGATGACGTTGATTCATAATGATTCCGTGAAACTTCTGGCTAAGGAACATAAATTTATAGAAATCTAGAGGTATCTACCCTATGATTCCGTACTTTTCCTGATATGAGTAACCCTATTATGATGTGTTCGTGAATTTTCTGTCGATCCCTTAACCCATTAAGCAAGCTTGTCTCATCTCACGGGATTCCTGTTTTACAGCGCCTTCCATGGTTGCCCGTTGTAATCTCCAGAAGGCATGAATGTCTTCTAGTCCATAGGGTTTTACCATTAGTGCCCGTAGACGTTCCTCATCGGCCAAGCTCAGATATCCGGTAGAGAGGGCTTGTTGAACTACTTCATGAATCATATTTGGATCTCCCAAAAGATGAACTGCACCATTGCTCTTGTCGTGGTTTGTGATTCTATACATTTCCCCATCTCCAAGCCCCTCAAGCACCCATGTGATGGAAGATATTTTGGAAAAATGATAGATCTTAAGTCTTTATTCTTATGTCTTAGTAACACTACATTCTGGCAGTTTTCCGGATCGAGATCCAGTATTTTCCCGGATTTTTTATTTTTTCTTAAGAGTTTTTCTGGATAAATACTGAGTTTAGGGGTCTAAGGAGGTTGAACTGTCATGCCACTTGCCTAAAATCTGGCTTGATAAACGATTTAAGAAGATAAAAATTAGAATTCCCAAGATCCCAATGAGTAATAATGCGGCAAACATACGAGGAATTTGTAGGTTATAACTGGCTAAGAGGATTTGATAGGCTAATCCTGAATTCATGCCACCTGTACCGGCAACGATTTCAGCAACTACAGCGCCAATTAAGGCTAATCCACCACTAATGCGTAATCCAGCAAAAAAATAGGGTAACGCACTGGGTAGTCTGAGGTACAGTAGGGTTTGCCATCGGGATGCTTGATAAAGTTTGAAGAGGTCTTTAAGGTTAGGATCGAGGCTATTGAGGCCAAAGGTGGTGTTAGAGACGATGGGGAAAAAGGCGATAATCCAAGCGCAGATGACTAGGGCGGCAAAGGTATTATTACGCATCCAAATGACGATCAGGGGAGCGATCGCCGCCATGGGAATCGTTTGCAGTATAATTGCGTAGGGATACAAACTTTTTTCAATCCACTTACTCTGTGCCATAATCATTGCCAGGAATAATCCAGAAACCATAGCCACGAGAAAAGCAACGATCGTAATTTTTAAGGTAACGAGCATCGCGGGCAAGAGGATTGATCGATCTTGAATTAAGGTGTTCAGAATCAGAATTGGCCCCGGTAGAATGTAGCTCGGGGTATGGGTTAGGGATACAGAGATTTCCCAAACCGAGAGTACCAGTATTCCGAGAACAAGAGGAGCTAGGGTTTCTAGGGAAAACAAACGGCGCAATTCTGGCATAATCTAGTGAGGCGTGATGGCTTCAGATAGGGCGGTAGCGACTTGTTGGTAATACTCAGTATAGGCGATCGCTCCCCGAAAACTCGAATTGCGGGGATAGGGTTCGTGAATCGGAATTTCGGCAACAATGCGTCCGGGAGCTGTTCCCATCACGATCACTCGATGGGATAAATAAACTGCTTCATAGATATTATGAGTGACAAACACAATTGTCCAGCGTTTTTGGCTCCACAAATTTAATAGTTCATCATTTAATTGAGTGCGGGTAATATCATCTAAGGCTCCAAACGGTTCATCCATTAATAATACTTGGGGATTATTCACCAGCGCTCTAGCTATAGAAACGCGCATTTTCATCCCTCCAGACAGTTGCCGGGGATACGATTGAGAAACTTGATTTAACTGCACCAATTCCAGAGCTTCTTGAATCTTCTCCTGGGCTTTTTTCTGGGGCACACCGCCCAATTTTAGGGGTAAGAAGACATTCTGCCACACGGTTGCCCAAGGCATTAATGCTGCGTCTTGAAACACAAACGCGAGTTGGTTACTCTGTCCAGAATTGTGCCAGTGCAGAGTACCGGAACTGAGGGATGTTAAGCCCGCAATGATTCGCAGTAGGGTACTTTTGCCGCATCCTGACGGACCGACGATGCTGAGAATCTCTGAGGGATAGAGGTTTAGGTTGAGATCGGCGATCGCCCAACTTTGGCTATCAAAACGTTTGCTAACCTTCTCTAGAGTCGCGATCGGTTTTTGAGTCTCCATAAAGCTATCATTATTTAGAGCGAGTTTCGATAATAGTCAACTCCTTTATTCACAAACTTTAGGGTATAAGCCTGATGATAATCCAGCCCTGAATCCACCATACCCAAATTAACTGTAGATTGGAAAAAAGCTTTCCACCGTTCATCACTCATCGCGCCAATGCCCAAAGTTTCCGCATCTCCAGAAGTAATAATATCATACTCTTTGAGCTTCCTAAAGCTATAATCGAGTAAATTATCCGTCATTTCTGGATTATCTCGTTTAATCAACCGATTGCCCGGTTGCGGATCGTCCAAATAACCATACCAGCCCCGAATCGACGCATCAACAAATCGGTGAACCAAATCCGGATTATCATTGACTAAATTGCGAGTCGTCGTAATCGTAAAAGAATAGGGATTATAACCCGCATCCGCTAATAGATGCACAATCGGCTTAAACCCTCCTTTTTGTTCAATTGTGTAGGGTTCAGACGTTAAAACTCCTTGTTGTGCAGACGTTTCATCGACTAAAAACGGAGTCACATTAGAATTATAGGGACGAATTTGATTATCGGCAAATCCATAGTTTTGTTTCAGAACTGGCCAATAGGTAAACCGTGCCCCAGATGAAATAAAAATAGGTTTTCCTATTAAATCAGCCAGGGATTCATTGCCGACTCCTGGGTGGGTTAACAGCACTTGAATATTTTTCTGAAACATTGAGGCGACGGTAACTAAGGGAATGTTCTGTTCTATGGCTTTGAAAATATTGAGAGAACTTCCCATGTTGAACTCTAGCGCACCTCCGAGGAGTAACTGAGTGCTATTGGTTTGGGGATTAACGGGGCGGATGGTTAGATCTAAGCCATGCTTTTGATAAATTCCCGTCGCCAGCGCTTGATAAAATCCCCCATATTCAGCTTCAGCTTTCCAACTGAGGGCGAATTTTATTGAGTCTAAAGACTTGATTTTTTGGGTGCGAGGGGAGTTAACCGAGAGTAAACCACCGCCTAATCCAAAAGAACTGAGGTTTAGAAACTGGCGACGGGAGATAGGGGGGATTTGAGTCATATAGCAAACCTAAATGATTTGTGGAAATTTTTCTAGTTTTTATTCAGCCTCAATACTCACTCAAATTGCCAGAGCTATCTATGCTACGTTTTGTCATGCGGAAGGTGGGATTAAAAGCCGGATCGAAACTGGATCCGGCGGCTGTTTATGATCTGTTGATTTACAGTTTTCCGGGAAAACCACCCAGAAATTTAAGGGTTAGCACTGTTATGGGAGATCACGTCCATGACAGCCCAAGATATTCTATCTTGGCGCTTGCTTCATCAAGTCTTGTACTTGTTCAGCATGGTAGGAACTGCGGGTGAGGGGAGAAGAGACGACTTGCAGAAAGCCTAATGAGTCTCCAAAGACACGCCAAGCTTCAAATTCTTCGGGAGTTACAAAGCGGTTTAGAGGATAATGTTTGGGAGTTGGTTGCAGATATTGACCGATGGTGATGATATCACAATCTACCTCGCGTAATTCAGTCATTACTTGGCGGACTTCTTCATCAGTTTCTCCTAATCCCACCATGATCCCTGATTTCGTATAGATTGTAGGGGATAACTGTCGAGATCGCCTTAAGACCTCTAGAGAACGCTGATACTCTCCTTGGGGTCGCACGCGCCGATATAACCGGGGGACAGTTTCTGTATTATGGTTGAGAACTTCGGGTTGGCCGCTTAAAATTGTCTCTAGAGCCTGCCAATTGCCACAGAGATCCGGAATTAATACTTCAATTGTGGTTTGAGGCATCAAGGCGCGGACCGCCTCAATACAACGGACAAATTGACTGGCCCCTCCATCAGGTAAGTCATCCCGATTGACAGAAGTAATCACTACATGTTTAAGTCCCATCCGTTGCACCGCTTCCCCTAACCGTTGCGGTTCAGTAGGGTCAAGAGGTTGGGGCTTTTTCTCAAAATCAATATCACAATAGGGACAAGCTCTCGTACAAGCGGGCCCCATAATTAGAAAAGTCGCTGTACCCGCGTTGAAACATTCACCGATATTGGGACAAGAGGCTTCTTCACAAACTGTATTTAAGCCTAAATCACGGAGGGTAGTTTTCACGTCACCCACTCGCTGCCATTGGGGAGCTTTAACCCTGAGCCAATCTGGTTTAACCGTCACCGTACTCTGTTATCCTGTGTTGAGTTACTGTACTTTATCCTAACAAGATTTAGCAATTTTCATCTCAATAAGGCGATCGCATGTTATCATTCAGATAAGTTATATGGTTTACCGGGATGTAGCGCAGCTTGGTAGCGCACCTCGTTCGGGACGAGGGAGCCGCAGGTTCAAATCCTGTCATCCCGATTCATCAATATTCTTTGGTTTCTAGACTTTGAACCTGCAACACCCTAGTCCCAAGGGGAGCGCTCAACACACATTCAACACAAAACCACCATAGCACCTCCAAAAGTAAGGGGCAAGAAATAGGTTAAATGGGTTAGATAGTAATTAGAGTTTTCTATAGAATCCATAGAGAAATCCAAGGGGGTTCCCTCAGAGGAGACTGAGAGAAACCCA